>JBILEG010000029.1:0-14580 GCA_044352225.1 Pseudomonadales bacterium
GGACTGGCCCGGGCGCAAGACCGAGGAATGGAAGTACACCTCGCTCAGCGCGCTCGAAACGGACTCCTGGTTGCGTGTGCCGCCCGTGGCGGAGGCCTGCGCGGCTGCGGGCATTCCGGGTCTGGACGCCGATTACATCGTGTTCCGCAATGGCCGTTTTGACCAGGCCGGTTCCACTTTCCGCCCGGTTGCAGGCGTGCATCTCCACACAGTGAAAGACTCACCTGAACACCTGCGCGCACGGTTCGGTGGACTTGCTGCGGGTTCGGCAAATCCCTTCGCCGCCCTCGCCGCATGCTGGACGGAAGAAGCGGTGCTGTTGCACGTCGAGGACGGCGTGCGACTGACCCGCCCTGTTTGCGTGATCCATGTGGGCGAGTCTGCGGCCGAGGGCTGTGCCTGGGCGCAGCGTTTGCTGCTCCTGGCCGGAGCGCGCTCCGAGATGACGCTGATAGAACACTTCCCGGCCGGCTGCGCGAGCTTCGTCCCCGGTCTCACCGAAATCGAACTCCAACCCGGTGCGCAGCTGCGCCACATGCGCCTGCAACTCGACGCGGAGCAGGCCGTGCACATCGGCGGTGTACACGTGGAGCTGCGCGAGGGCTCGGCCTACCGCGGCTTCGTGCTCGCTACCGGCTCGCGCCTGAAGCGTCTGGACATCCGGCTTCGTCATCTCGGGCCGGGTGCGGATGCGGCGCTGGACGCCGTTTACCTCGCGCGGAACAGCCAACTCGTCGACCTGCACACCACGGTGGAGCACGATGCCCCGCACTGCAGCACGCGCGAGGTCTGTCGTGGCATCGTCGACGACGAAGCCCGCGGTGTCTTCAACGGCCGCATCCTGATCAAACCGGGCGCCCAGAAGACCAGTGCTGAACTCTCGAATCGCAACCTGTTGCTGAGCGATCGCGCCGAGGTCGACACCAAGCCCGAACTGGAGATCTACGCCGACGACGTCAAGTGCTCGCACGGCGCCACGGTGAGTCGCATCGACGAGAAGAACCTCTACTACCTGCAATCCCGCGGGATCGCGAGGCAGGAGGCCGAGGTGCTGCTTGCCTTCGGCTTCGTCAACGCGCTGTTCTCCGGCGTGGGCATCGATGCGGTGCAGGCGCTGCTGGATGCGGGGCTCCGCACGTGGTTCGGCAGCAAGGCACCGGAGCGTCTGGTATGAGCATGGCATCGGCCTTCGATGTTGAGGCGCGTCGGGCCGAATTTCCCCTGCTCGCCCAGAGCGTGCACGGGCAGCCGCTGGTCTACCTCGACAACGCAGCCACGACCCAGAAACCGCTCGCCGTCATCGAGGCCATCGACGCTTATTACCGGCAGATCAACTCGAACGTGCACCGCGGCGCGCACCAGTTGGCTGACCGCGCGACGACGGCCTTCGAGGAGGCACGGGCCCTGGTCGCGGGGTTCATCAATTCCCCGGCGCCCGAACAACTGATCTTCACGCGCGGCACGACCGAGTCGATCAATATCGTGGCGCAGTGCCATTTGCGTCCGATGTTGCGCCAGGGTGACGAGATTCTCGTCTCGGGCCTGGCGCACCACTCCAACATCGTGCCCTGGCAGATGGTGGCAGAGGCCTGCGGTGCGCGTGTGGTGCCGATTCCCGTCCTCGACACGGCGGAACTCGACATGGCCGCCTTCGGGCGTTTGTTGGGCTCGCGCACACGGATGGTGGCGCTGGAGCACGTCTCCAATGCCATGGGCACTGTTCACCCCGTTGCAGAGATCATCGCGCGGGCGCATGCGGCCGGCGCCGCTGTGCTGCTTGACGGTGCCCAGTCCGTGGCGCATCTCGACGTGGACGTTCAGGCGCTGGATGCCGATTTCTACGCGTTTTCCGGGCACAAGATGTACGGCCCCACCGGCATCGGCGGGCTCTACGGCAAGCGCGCCTTGCTCGAGGTGATGCCGCCCTGGCAGGGTGGTGGGGAGATGATCGAGACCGTGAGTTTCGAACGCACGACCTATGCCGGCTTGCCCTACCGCTTCGAAGCCGGCACGCCCCATATCGCTGGCGCAGTCGGCCTGGGTGCTGCGGTGCGCTATCTGAGCGGGCTCGATCGCGCCGCGATGGCAGCCCATGAAGACGCATTGCTCGCTCATGCACTGGAGCTCTCGCACGAAATGCCGGGCTTCAAGCTGATCGGCCGTGCCTCGCACAAGATCGCCGTGTTGAGTTTCCTGCTGGAGGGCGGTCACCCGCACGATGTGGGAACACTGCTCGACCGGCAGGGCGTGGCAGTACGCACCGGGCATCACTGCGCGCAGCCTGCGATGGCTCGCTTCGGCATTCCCGGTACTGTCCGTGCTTCCTTTGCGCTCTACAACACGCTTGAGGATGTGGAGCGCCTGTTTTCCGCGCTGCGCAAAGTCCAGACATTCCTGTGAGGTGCCCGCCATGAGTGTGCAGCATGTCGATCCCGGTGTCCCCGTTCGTGTGACGCCGGCTGCCGTCCGTCATTTTCGCCAGAAACTGTCCGGTACGGGTGCGGCTGGTATCAGGCTCCGCGTGAAGGAGAGCGGCTGCACCGGCTACATGTATGTGGTCGATATCGCCGATAGTCCGGCAGAGACGGATCTGCCGATGCGCCTGGCGGACGACGTCTCCCTGCTGGTAGACCGTGGATCCATTCCCGTGCTGCAAGGCACCACGGTGGACTATGTGCGCGAGGGCCTGAATTTCCTGCTCAAGTTCGAGAATCCCAACGCTCAGGATCATTGCGGCTGTGGCGAGAGCTTCAACATCCGCGGGGCCTCCGCCTGATGGAGCGGCGCATGGTGGTGACGACGCGTGAATGCCCCGCGCGGCTCGTCCCGGTCGGCACCCCGGTCACGATTCCGAAGGACACCTTCGTCACGATCACGCAGTCGCTCGGTGGCAGCTACACGGTGATTCTGAACGGCAACATGGCCCGCGTGGACGGCACGGACGCCGATGCGCTCGGCCTGGAGCCCATCACCTTCGACTTCGCGACACCGCCGGACGGGCATATCGACGAGGCGCAGGTCCAGGAGGCGCTCAAATCCGTCTATGACCCCGAGATCCCCGTGGACATCGTCGAACTGGGTTTGGTGTACGGGGTGTCGATCGCGCAGGGTCCGGGTGTCGTCAGGGTCAGCATGACACTCACCGCTCCCGGGTGTGGCATGGGCCCCGTGCTGGTCTCCGACGTGAAGTACCGTGTTGCGCGCGTGCCGAATGTGCGCGAGGTCGATGTGGATCTGGTGTTCGATCCGCCCTGGTCGCGTGAGCGGATGTCCGACGAGGCTCGTCTCGCCACGGGCATGTTTTTCTAGGCACGTGGAGGGAATGGCAGTGGCGGATCATCCCTTCGGTACCGGTATCAGCGATGCCGACATCGTCGATGCTCTGGGTTTTCTCGACGGCTGGGAAGACCGGTATCGCTACATCATCGAACTCGGCCGACAGGTCCCAGCAATGCCCGAGACCGACAAAAGCGAGGAGCGGCTGGTGCGTGGCTGCCAGAGCCAGGTGTGGCTCGATGCCGCACGCGACACAGACGGCCAGTTCCATTTCCGCATCGACAGCGATGCCCACATCGTGCGCGGCCTGATCGCATTGGTACTCGCCGCCTTCGAGGGGAAACGCGCCGAAGAAGTGCTTGCCTACGACATCGATGGCTATTTCGCGCGTCTTGACCTCCTAGCGCATCTCAGCTCGACGCGCGGCAACGGACTGCGCGCGATGGTCAATCGCATTCGCGAGATCGCCAGAGCCGCGTAGACAGCGGGTCTCAGTCCGGGTCCCGCCACGGACGCAGCGCAGGCGCCCCGGCTGCCAGATCCACCTTCTCCCAGTATCGTCGCAGCCACCGAGGATCGGATGTGGCGCGGGCGCTGCGGCCCACGTTCTCCCAGCGCTCGAGGAAATCCTCGGCCATCGTCCATGCATCTGCGGGCGAGGCCAGCATCGCGGCCTGCACCCGCGCGCGGTCCGCTGCGAAGGACGGCGGCGGCATCCAAGCGCGCAAGCGCGTGGCCCGGTGCAGGTTTTCGTGGCGCCACCACAGGCTTTCGGTGTCGCGCTGTCCCCCCGGGGTTCCGGTCAGGCGCGGGCGGTCGATCTCCAACGGGCGAAACAGCGAGAGGCAGGGGGATGAGGTTCCCGTGGCCCAGTGCTGATCACCTGCGTCCGACAGCAGACTTGCCCAGCTGCCGGTGGTTTGCGCCGCGGCAAGCATTCCTCCTGCATGGGCGCATGGGGCGCCAAGAGCCCCTGTCAGCCGGTTGAAGCGTGGCCCCGCGTTGCTCTCGCCGTGGTCGGCGAGCACACGAAACGCATCAGCCACGCTTTGCACCGTCGCCGCCAGGCAGGCGGTGCGCGCAAGCCGCCGCGAGGCCCGGGCGGCGAGCGCGTGAAGGCGTTTGGCGTGGCGCCGCAGGCGCGGTGACTGCAGTTCGTTGGAGACGGCGTGCACACCGCTGATGATGCGCGTGGCTTCTGTCTCGCGGCCCACACTTTCCAGCAGCCATGCCTCGCTGCGATCGGCGATGAGAAAGCTGTTGTGGTAGCGGAATCCGGTGCTCGCGTATCCGGCATCGCCTCCTTGCCCGTGGCGCGCGAGGAGTTCGCGTATCAGGTCGGTAGCAGCGACGGCAGTCGTTGCGCGCTCGAGCGCGAGGCGCAGCAGATCCATGCCGGTCAGAGCGTCGGCGGGAAGTTCGCCGCGTGCAAACACCGCCTCGTTGCCGATGGCGACGCCGTGCTCGTTGGCACCCATCTCTGCACCCCACATCCAGTAGGGCCTGCTCATGACCAGTGCATGCGTGCGTGCCACCTGGGGAATGCGCGTCCATGTGCACTGCACTGTGCTCTGCGGCGCATGTTCGCGCGCGGGAATCCACTCGAGTCTCTGCGGCTCGTTCGGGTCCCGGTCGCTGTTTTTGGCGAGTATCACGCCGCCTTGGCGCACCACCACGAAGGTATCGCACATACCGCTCCATCTCCCGTGCCGTGGTGCGGCAACCATACGCCAACACCGGGGGCGCCGCACCGGCTCAAAGGCCGTGATAACCTTCGCGCCGTTGTGCCGTAGCGATCGGAAGAAATGCCATGACCAATTCTCGTGGGCGGCGCAGTGCGTTGCTTTTCGTCCTTGGCGCCAGCCTGCTGTTTTCGGGCAGTTGCGCCGCCCCCGCCCTCAAAACCGGCAGCACCGCCGGTTCCCTCGGCGCAGACCGGCTCTACGCTGGGCTTGACGCTTCGGTCGGACGTTACCGCGACGGTCTGCACAAGGTCATGCAGGAGCAGAGCCGCGACGAGGGGCGTGCTCTGATGACACAGGCGTCTGCTGATATCGCGGCCGGGGGAGATGCCTGTGTGCGCACCCGCGGCTGCGAGCCGCAGCGCTTCATGGCGGCCTACGCGAACCTGCTGTCCCTGCGCAGCGAAGCGCTTGCCGGCGCGAGCACAGAGAACTTCTCCGAGGTGGAGCCGCTCGAGGAAGGCATACCGGCGCTCCAGGACATTCCGGAGGTCGGACGATCCATCGGCATGCTGAACGGCGTTCGCCTCGACCAGGTGATCAAGGTGAACGGCCCGATCAAGGCCGCGCTGCAGGACTGGCTCACGTGGATGCGCCCGAACCTCATCGACGCATGGGAGAACTACCAGTACATGCGCTACCTGATGTGGCCGGCTTACGAGAAGGCGGGCCTGCCCGAGGCGCTGATGTTCGGGATTCTGGCCAAGGAGTCGGGCGGCAAGGTCCACGCGGTCTCTAACGCCGGCGCTGCGGGGCCGTTCCAGTTCATGTACCACACGGGCCTGCGCTTCGGTCTGGGCAGCGAATCCGGTTTCGACACGCGTTACGACCCGTCGGAGGCGGCGCGGGCGAATGTCGAGTACCTGAACGAGCGCTTCGAGGAACTCAATCACAATCTCGAGTTCTCCCTGGCGGCTTACAACGGTGGCGAGGGGCGCATGCGCCGCATTGCGCAGCGATCGCGGAGCAAATCGTTCTGGTCCTCCGAGGTGATGGCCCAACTGCCCCGCGAAACACAGGAGTACGTGCCCTATGTTCTCGCGGCTGCGTGGTTGTTCCTGCACCCGGAAGACTACGGCCTCGAGTTCCCGGAAGTGGATGGCAGTCCGGGTGAAGTGAAACTTCCCCGGGCGATGACCCTGAGCGAGATCACGGTGTGTCTCGGCCAGTCGGGTAGCCGTGATGGCTGGTTCCGGACACTGCGCAACCTCAACCCGCGCGTCGATCCGAACAAAGCCATTGCGCCGGGTACCACGCTCGCGCTTCCGGCCTCGCAGGTTCCGGTGTTCGGTGCACAGTGCGTGGATGGCCGCATGGCCACGCTCGCGAGCGAACTCCAGCGCGCGCGCGTGCCGGGCAGTGTTGCCCATGGCGGTGGCCGCAAGTACATCGTTCGCCCGGGCGATACGATCGCGAGTATCGCCAAGCGCCAGGGCTGCGCCAGCCCCCAGGCGCTCGCCAAGGCGAACAACATCACACCGCCGCGCTACATGATCCGTCCCAAGCAGGAACTGAAACTGGTCGGCTGCAATTCATGAGCCCGGGAATCTTTTCGCGCGATACGGCAGTCCGGCCGATCGGCGAGGGTGTTTACGCGTCGGCCATCTGCAGGAACTGGGATATCGGAGGCAAGGCGAACGGGGGTTATCTGCTCGCCATCGCGGCCCGCGCCATGGCAGCCGAGACGGGGCGCCCCGACCCTGTGACGATCACGGCGCATTACCTGAGTCCCGGCTCCGTGGGCGATGTCGAGGTGCAGGTCCGGACAATCAGGAAAGGCAAACGCTTTGCTGTCGCGTCTGCCTCGCTGGTTGCCGGCGACCGGCCATTGCTGGAGGTTCTGGGCACCTTCGGCGATCTTTCGGCCGCAGACGACACGTTCGAGCGTATCGAAGCTGCGCCGCCGCAGATGCCACCGCCGGACTCTTGCGTGGTGCAGCATCCCTCTGACGGTGCGCCACGCATCTTCGGTTCCATGGATCTGCGTCTCGATCCCGAGGACGCCGGATTCCTGCGCGGCGAACCGAGCGGGCTCATGCGCACGCGCGGATGGTTCCGGCTGTTGCACGAGGAACCGGTGGACACGCTCGGCTTGCTGCTCGCCGTCGATGCCTTCCCGCCCACTGCCTTCAATGCCCGGCTGCCCGTCGCCTGGACGCCTACCGTGGAACTGACGGTCCATCTGCGTGCGCGGCCTGCGCCGGGGTGGTTGCGCGCATCTTTCTCCACACGCTTCGTCAGCGCGGGTTTCCTCGAGGAAGACGGCGAGGTCTGGGATAGCACCGGAAGACTTGTCGCGCAGTCGCGGCAGCTCGCGTTGCTGCCGCGCGCCGCCGGTTGAAAAAAATTCGTCGCTGGTTAGCGTTTTCCCTGCATTTGCGGCAGTAGCATTCCCGTTCGCGCGTGCTGTCGGCACTGCGATTTCGGGCTTACAATTTCGCTGCCCGTTCCCTTCCAGGAGACACCCGCGATGAAATCCCGTGCCGCCGTGGCATTCGCAGCAGGCAAGCCCCTCGAGATTGTCGAGGTGGATCTGGAAGGCCCGCGCCCCGGCGAGGTGCTGGTGGAAATCAAAGCCACCGGCGTGTGCCACACCGATGCCTTCACGCTCTCCGGTGACGATCCGGAAGGTGCCTTTCCGGCGATCCTCGGTCACGAGGGCGCGGGTGTGGTGGTGGAAGTCGGTGCCGGCGTGAAGTCGCTGAAACCCGGCGATCACGTGATCCCGCTCTACACCCCGGAATGCCGAGAGTGCGAGTACTGCCTGCATCCCAAAACAAACCTCTGCCAGGCGATCCGCTCGACCCAGGGGCAGGGTGTGATGCCCGACGGCAGCAGCCGCTTTTCCTTCGAAGGGCGCAAGGTCCTGCACTACATGGGTTGTTCCACCTTCTCGAACTACACGGTCCTTCCGGAGATCGCGCTCGCGAAGATCCGCAGCGACGCGCCCTTCGACAAGGTCTGCTACATCGGCTGCGGGGTCACCACCGGTGTGGGCGCGGTGCTCTTCACCATGAAGGTCGAGCCGGGCTCCACGGTTGCCGTCTTCGGCCTGGGTGGCATCGGCCTGAACGTGATCCAGGGCGCGGCGATGGTCGGCGCCAGCAGGATCATCGGAGTTGATATCAATCCGTCTCGTGTCGAACTCGCGAAACAGTTCGGCATGACGGATTTCGTGAATCCAAAGGATCACGACAACGTCACGCAAGCCATCATCGACATGACCGGTGGCGGCGTGGATTACAGCTTCGAGTGCATCGGCAACGTGAAGACCATGCGTCAGGCCCTCGAGTGCTGTCACAAGGGGTGGGGCCAGAGCTGCATCATCGGCGTTGCGGGCGCGGGTCAGGAGATCTCCACGCGTCCCTTCCAACTGGTCACCGGCCGCGGTTGGCGTGGCACGGCATTTGGTGGTGCGCGCGGCCGCACCGACGTACCCAAGATCGTCGACTGGTACATGGACGGGCGCGTGAAGATCGACCCCCTGATCACCCACACCATGCCGCTCGACAGGATCAACGACGCCTTTGACCTGATGCATGCGGGCAAGAGCATCCGTTCCGTGGTGATGTTCTGACCGTGGACGCGACGGAACTGTCCTCCACACGCTGCTCTGGCGGCTGGCAGAAGCGTTACCGCCATCGCTCGGCTGTGCTCGATTGCGAGATGCACTTCTCGCTCTACCTGCCTCCGCAGGCGGAGGAGCGTGCCGTTCCGCTGCTCATCTGGCTGTCTGGCCTCACCTGCACGGACGAGAACTTCGTCATCAAGGCCGGCGCACAACGTTACGCGGCAGAGCATGGCATCGCCGTGCTTGCGCCCGATACCAGCCCGCGCGGCGATGCTGTACCGGCCGATCCGGAAGGCGCCTGGGACTTCGGTCTGGGCGCGGGGTTTTACGTCAACGCCACGCAGGCGCCGTGGAATTCGCATTACCGGATGTACGACTACGTGTGCAGTGAACTGCCCGCGATGCTCGGGTCCCATCCCGGCCTCGACATGCAGCGCCAGGCCATCAGCGGCCACTCCATGGGCGGGCACGGGGCGCTTACCATCGCCTTGCGCCACCCCGGCCGGTTCCGGTCGGTCAGTGCCTTCGCGCCGATCTGTGCACCCACCCAATGCCCCTGGGGCCACAAGGCGCTCGGCAATTACCTCGGGTCCGATCAGCGTGCATGGGCCGCGCACGATGCGAGCCTGCTCATCGCCTCTGCTGTCGAAAAACTCCCGATGTTGGTCGATCAGGGAGATGCCGATGCATTCCTCGCCACGCAATTGCGTCCCGATCTTCTCGAGGCCGCGGCTCTCGCCGCCGCGTATCCGCTGCGGCTCCGCATGCAGCGCGGCTATGACCACGGGTATTTCTTTGTGAGCAGTTTCATCGGCGAGCACATCGCTTTCCATGCGGGTCATCTCCATGACTGAGTGCCCCGGCGGCCCCATCCACCCGAGGCGCGGCAGTCGCGCTCCCACGGACATCTGCGCGTGAACCAAGACGTACTCGCATCCATTCTCAAGGCCCACGCCGGCACGCGCGGTCCGCTGCTTCCCGTGCTGCACGCCGTGCAGGAAGCTTTCGGCCACGTACCGCCAGAGAGTGTTCCCCGCATAGCCGAGTCACTCTCCGTCTCGCGCGCAGAGGTTCACGGGTTGATCACCTTTTTCCATGACCTCCGGCTGGAGGCAGGTGGTCGTACCCGTGTGCAGGTCTGCCGCGCCGAGGCCTGTCAGTCCGTAGGCGGGCGACAACTCGAAGAGGCCGCGCGGCGCCTCACCGGTCTCGAATTCGGCGAAACCAGTGCCGATGGCGCGGTCACGCTCGATGGGGTGTATTGCCTCGGCAATTGCGCCTGCGGACCAAACGTGCGGATCGATGACAGTGTGCACGGCGGCGTCGATGCGGCTGCTCTGGAATCCCTGCTCGCCCGCGCGAAGAGCGGTACCGCCCCGATCCGTATTCTGGATGACGCGCCAGCTGTTACGGCCGCTGCAGGTCTCCTGCACGTGTTCGTGCCCTCTGACACCACGGCCTGTTCGCTGGGCGCCGATCAACTCGCCGTTGCGCTGCAGCGTGCTGCGGCGGAGCAGGGCACGGGCGTCCGCGTGCTGCGCAACGGTTCGCGGGGCGCGGCGTGGATGGAGCCCCTGCTGGAAGTCGAGCGCGATGGCCAACGCATCGGTTTCGCCAACGTCACGCCTGCTGACGTGGATTCACTGATCTCCGGCGGTTTCGCAGCGAGCCATCCGCGCTGCATCGGTGCGGTGGATTCGCACCCGTGGATCCTGCGCCAGCAGCGGGTGAGTTTCCGGCGTATCGGTCGCATCGACCCGCTGTCTCTCGAGGACTACCGCCGCGAGGGCGGGTTGGTGGCGTTGCGCCACGCGCTCTCGCTCTCGCAGCAACAGATCGTTGATGCCGTCAAAGCCTCGGGCCTGCGCGGTCGTGGTGGAGCGGCGTTCCCCTCGGGCATCAAGTGGCAGACCGTGCTGGACACGCCTTCGGCCCAGAAGTTCGTTGTCTGCAACGCGGAGGAGGGAGATTCGGGCACCTTCGCGGACCGACTTATCCTTGAGGCCGACCCTTTCCAGTTGCTGGAAGGCATGGCGATCGCAGGCCTTGCCACCGGCGCCGACCAGGGCTTTATCGGTCTGCGCATCGAGTACCCGCAGGCGGCCGTCGTGATGCGTCGCGCCATCGAGATTGCCCGCGCTGATGGCTGGCTCGGTACCGACGTGATGGGCAGTGGGCGTGCCTTCGACGTGGAATTGCGTATCGGCGCGGGTGCGTATGTCTGCGGCGAAGAGACCTCCCTGCTCGAGATTCTCGAGGGGCGTCGTGGCACGGTGCGCGCCAAGCCTCCGCTGCCTGCCATCAAGGGGCTCTTCGGCAAGCCTACGCTGATCCACAACGTGCTCAGTCTCGTTGCCGTTACCACCGTGCTGAGCGAAGGCCCCGAAGCCTACTGGGGCAACGGCGTGGCGCGTTCCCGCGGCACCCTCGCCGTGCAACTCGGGGGGAACGTCAAACGCGGCGGTCTGGTCGAGGTGCCCTTCGGTACAACCCTGCGTCAGTTGGTCGAGGACTTCGGTGGCGGCACGCGCAGTGGTCGGCCGATGCGCGCCATCCAGGTCGGTGGGCCGTTGGGAGCCTACCTGCCTGCATCGCAGTGGGACACCGCTCTTGATTACGAGGCCTTTGCCGCGCTCGGTGCACTCGTCGGTCACGGTGGCGTGGTGGTCTTCGACGACACCGTCGATATGCTGGCGCAGGCACGTTTTGCTCTGGAATTCTGTGCGCTCGAATCTTGCGGCAAGTGCACGCCCTGCCGTATCGGCTCGACCCGTGGCGTGGAATTGATGGATCGCATCGCCTCAGGCAGGGATCACGCCGCGGATATGGCGCTTCTGGAAGAGCTTTGCGGCACGCTGACGAACGCGTCGCTCTGTGCGCTCGGCAGCCTCACACCGTTGCCGGTGATGAGCGCGATCCGCCATTGGCCCGAGGATTTCGCGGCGAAGGCAAGGGTCTGAGATCTGAAGAGATGTACCGGCCACATTGAGGTGGCCAGCACCGGAGCGGGCATCCACCGCTCCACACACGAGGCAAGTGACATGCTGCAGTACTACGAACCGCAACGGGATCTCGGCACGCCGGCCCGCATCTCCGAACGTCTGGTGACGCTCAGCATCGATGGTTTCGATGTGGTCGTGCCCGAGGGAACATCGGTGATGCGCGCAGCGGCGATCGCGGGCATCAAGGTGCCCAAGCTCTGCGCCACCGATTCGGTGGAAGCCTTCGGATCCTGCCGGGTATGCCTCGTCGAGATTCAGGGCCGCAAGGGCTACCCCGCGTCCTGTACCACGCCTGCCGAAGAGGGCATGGTCGTTCGCACGCAGACGCAAGCACTCGCGGGCCTGCGGCGCAACGTGCTCGAACTCTACATCTCCGATCACCCTCTGGACTGTCTCACCTGCAGCGCGAACGGTGACTGCGAGTTGCAGGACGTCGCCGGCGAAGTCGGTTTGCGAAAGGTGCGTTACAGCGTCGAGGGTGCAAGCCATCTCGGCTCCACGAAGGACGAGTCCAATCCCTACTTCGCCTTCGACCCCTCCAAGTGCATCGTCTGCTCGCGCTGCGTGCGGGCCTGCGAGGAAGTGCAGGGCACGTTTGCGCTCACCGTGCAGGGGCGTGGCTTCGACTCGAAGATCGCGGCGGGGCAGGGCGGCTCTTTCATGGAGTCCGACTGCGTGTCCTGCGGCGCCTGCGTGCAGGCCTGTCCGACGGCCACCTTGCAGGAAAAGAGCGTCATAGAGACCGGCGTCCCCGAGCACACGGTGCTCACCACCTGCGCCTACTGCGGCGTGGGCTGCTCCTTCCGCGCCGAGATGCGGGGCGACACGGTCGTGCGCATGGTGCCCAACAAGGACGGCAAGGCTAACGAGGGCCACTCCTGCGTCAAGGGACGCTTCGCCTTCGGCTACACCACGCACAAGGACCGTATCCGGCATCCGATGATCCGCAACAGCATCGAGGAGCCGTGGCGCGAGGTGAGTTGGGACGAGGCCGTGGGCTTTGCCGCCGCCCGCTTCCGTGACATCCAGCAGAAGTACGGACGCAACAGCGTGGGTGCGATCACATCCTCGCGCTGCACCAACGAAGAGACCTGGCTGGTGCAGAAACTCGTGCGGGCCGGTTTCGGCAACAACAACGTCGACACCTGCGCCCGTGTGTGCCACTCGCCGACGGGTTATGGCCTCAAGACCACGCTCGGCGAGTCGGCCGGAACGCAGTCGTTCAGCTCCGTTGCTGAATCCGATGTGATCATCGTCATGGGCGCCAACCCCACCGAGGCGCATCCCGTTTTCGCCTCACGCCTCAAGAAGCGCCTGCGAGAGGGCGCGCAGCTGATCGTGGTGGATCCTCGCCGCATCGCGTTGGTCGCGAGCCCGCACATCCGCGCGGAGCACCACCTGCAATTGCGCCCCGGTACGAACGTGGCCTTCGTCAACGCGATGGCGCATGTCATCGTCACCGAGGGCCTGGAGAGGCGCGACTTCGTCGAGGCGCGCTGCGAGCCTGCGCAGTGGCAGCTGTGGCGTGAATTCGTGTCGCGTCCGGAGCACTCGCCGGAGTCCACCGCGGCTGTTACCGGCATTCCCGCCGAGGAACTGCGGGCTGCAGCGCGGCTGTACGCAGGCGCTGCCAACGCCGCGATCTACTACGGCCTTGGCGTGACGGAACACAGTCAGGGGTCCACTACCGTGATGGGTATCGCGAACCTCGCGATGGCAACAGGCAACCTGGGTCGTCGTGGCGTGGGCGTAAACCCGCTGCGCGGGCAGAACAATGTGCAGGGCTCCTGCGACATGGGTTCCTTCCCGCACGAGTTTCCCGGCTACCGTCACGTTTCCGATCCCGGTGTGCGTGCGAGCTTCGAGGCGGCCTGGGGCGTGGAACTCGACGGCGAGCCGGGCATGCGGATCCCCAACATGTTCGACGCCGCGTTGGACGGGCGTTTCCGCGGCATGTACGTGCAGGGTGAGGACCTTGCGCAGTCCGATCCGAACACGCAGCACGTTGAGGCCGCCTTGCGCGGGCTGGAGTGTCTCGTCGTCCAGGATCTGTTCCTGAACGAGACCGCGAAGTTCGCGCACGTGTTCCTGCCGGGGGCCACCTTCCTCGAGAAGGACGGCACCTTCACAAACGCCGAGCGCCGGATCTCGCGGGTACGTCGCGCTGTTCCGCCGCTTGCGGGGCTGGAGGACTGGCAGGTCACGCAGAAGCTCGCCAATGCGCTCGGCTACCCGATGAGCTACCGCCACGCCAGCGAGATCATGGAGGAGATCGCGGCTCTCACACCTACCTTCACGGGTGTCAGCTACGAGAAGCTCGATCAACTCGGCAGCATCCAGTGGCCCTGCAACGAGCAGGCGCCGGAAGGGACGCCCACCATGCATGTGGGCTCCTTCGTACGCGGCAAGGGCTACTTCGCGATGACCCCCTTCGTGCCCACCGAGGAGCGTGCCAGCAGCCGTTTGCCGCTGTTGCTCACCACCGGTCGCATCCTGTCGCAGTACAACGTGGGCGCGCAGACCCGCCGCACCGAGAACCTGCGTTTTCATACCGAGGATCTGCTCGAAATCCATCCGCACGATGCGGAAGAACGCGGCATCTGCAGCGGTGACTGGGTAGGGCTGGTGAGCCGTGCCGGAGAGACGGTGCTGCGCGCAGAGGTAACCGATCGCGTGCAGGCGGGCGTGCTCTACACCACCTTCCACCACCCCGTGAGTGGCGCGAACGTGGTCACCACTGACAACTCCGACTGGGCGACGAACTGCCCCGAGTACAAGGTGACGGCGGTGCAGGCCAGCAAGGTGCATGCCCCCGCCGAGTGGCAGCAGCGGCACAAGGCATTCTCCGACCGCCAGCAGCACCTTCTGGAGCAGGCGACTTCGGAAGCCGGTGCGCCTGCTTGAGTCCGGCCGCTGCTGCGCAAGACTGTCTTCGCCACCTCGGCGTACGGCGCTTCCTTGCGGGCGTTCCTGCGGTGGAGTCAGTGGA
>JBILEG010000318.1:0-4449 GCA_044352225.1 Pseudomonadales bacterium
TAGATGCGGTAGCGGCCCTCGAGCCGGAACACGAAACCCAGCTCCTCGCCGCGCTGGCGGATGGTTTCGCGGATCGCTGCGTGCTGCTCCGGCGTGCTGCCGTACTTCTGCGCGAGGTGCTCGGTGATGTCCTGCCCGCCGGGTGGCATTTGCGGGTTAAGTTCGAAGGGCTGCAGATGGATATCCACCTTTATGGCCTCACCGATGCGTGCAAGTGCCTGCTCGAGCGCACTCAGGCCGATGGCGCACCACGGGCAGGAAATGTCGGAGACGAAATCGATCTGCAAGGTGGTGCTCATGGACGGTGTCCTGCGGTGATGCAGCGCAGTCTAGTGCGAGTGCAGTCTCAAGGCGCCATCCCGACGCCGTGGCGCGCGAACCACGCCGCAAGCTGCCCTTGCTGCGAAGGCGACAGTGCCGTGGCGGCAATGCGGGTCTCCAGCATGGCCGCGCGCGCAGCGGTCTCCTCGGGCAGCCCGCGCAGCAATGGCGCGATCTCTGCGCCTTCCACCCGCCACACGCCGAGCGGCTGTTCGTTGGTCAGCACCACCTCCCGCTCGCGGATGAAACCCTCCTCGATGACCGGGCGCAGGGCAAGCCCCTCGATGCGCGGCACCGCAACATGCGCTGGCACTGCATCGGGCCACCGCATACGTGAGCGCCAGAACGGCGCATCGGGCCAGCGTGTTTCGGCAGCATGGAAATCACGCCCGATCCGCGCGAAACGCAGGAAGGTCTCGCGCAGGCGCGCGGCATGAAAACCCAGCGCAAGCGCGCTGTCGTCCGGGTTTTGCAGCAGCGTGTTGATGACCGCAGGCGCCGCCGTTGCAGACGAGAGCGACTGGAATATGCCGTTGCCCGAGAGCGGATCCACGGCCATGGCGGCGTCCCCCACCCGCAGTACGCCCGGCGCCCAAGGGCGCGCGTTCAGCACCGCGGTGCTGGCGCGTGCGACCGGTGCCCCATCGAACTCACAGCCTTCGAGCCACGCGCGTGCCTGCGGTAACGCGGCAATGCGCCCGCGTGTCCAGGCCGCCAGCCCCGGGCGCTTCGGAAGCCCCGACGTGTCCGCGTCCACGCAGATCTGCACGTATCGCTGCCCGCTCGGCAATCGCGCGAGCCAGCCCCATCCTTCCTCAAAGGAAAACACGGCAGATCCGGCATCGGATGCGGGGCCGCGCGCACGTTGCAGCACCGCGAGCGTGGCGGGGCCGCGCAGGCCCGCCGCCCTGCCCTGCGGCGCGGCGCGACCGCGAGCCTCGACGATGATGCGGGCATGGAGCACCGTGCCATCGGCCAGCCGGAGCCCGGGCCGTGCGTGGTGTGGCAGCACGGCCGCAACCTGCTCCGAACGGAACAGGACACCCGCGTCCTTCAGGTCATCACGCAGGGCTGCATCGAAACCCGGCCGCCACAGCAGATGTTCGGTGTTCTGTGCACGACGCTCGCCGTTCCAGTCGACCTCGCGCATCACAGGCGCGGGGATCATCTCCAGCGCCTGCCGGAAGCCCTGGTGCCGCAGGCCTTCGATCACGCGCCGGGAGATGCCCTCACAGGCCTCGAAAGGGCGTGCCGTGCCCACGACACACACCGAGTAACCCATGCGCGCGAGGCCCAATGCCGCTGCTGCACCGGCAGGGCCGGCGCCGGCGACGAGCACGTCTGCGCAGAGGGCGTGGGGCAAAGGGCAATTCCCGGGGGCGGTGGTTGGGCGGAGGGTGAGTCTAGCGGCAGTGGGGCTTGTCGCGGGCATGGCCCGCTCCTACGGCAGGCCTCGCGAACCCCGCCAAACAACACGCGACGCGCTGCAGGCGCGGGCGATGCCGCGACCCGGCTCAACCGCTGAAGTCCAGCGACATCCGGTTCCCGCCCATGTGCTCCAGCAGCTCGATCACGTTGCCGAAGGGATCGCGGCCATAGGCAAAGCGGTGCGGCGCCTCGCCGAAAGGCTCCGCATTGAACGGCACGCCGGCGGCCAGCAGCATCGCGTGATCCGCGTCGAAATCGTCCGTCGCGAGCGCCATGTGCGAGATGCCCACCCGGTTCACCGGACGCAGCGGATCACCCTCCTCGCGCTCCCGGTATTCGAAGAACTCGATGCAGGAGTTGCCCTTGCGGACCATGCGGATGGTGGACGCCGGATCGGCCAGGCCCAGTGCCCGCGCCATGGGCCGCCAGCCGGCGGGAAGTTCTGCCTCCATCACCACGGTGAAGCCCAGCACACCGCAATAAAAAGCGAGCGCCGCCTGCATGTCGGGCACGGCCACGCCCGGATGATGCAGGCCCAGGATCATGCAGAGGCCTCAGTACGCCGCGGGAATGCCCGCCGCCGTGGCAAGCGGGATACGCGCAGCCTGCACGTCACCGAGCGGCGTGGCGCGCGCACGCGCCGCCTCTGCCGCCGTGAACGGCACGAAGCCCTCCGGCAGGCCGCGGGGATCGAACTCGGCGAACATCCAGTTGTAGACACGCGCCAGTTGCTCGTTATCCAGGATGGAGAGCGAGGCACCGGGCACTCGCAGCAGGAACTCCCGCCCACCCGGCGTGCCCGAGAGTGCACGCAGCGACACGCGCAGATCCGGCACCTTGCCCGGATAACCGCTGCCATCGCCCACGTGGCAGCCCTGGCAGCGCAGCATGTAATCGACCTGCGGCGTATCGTCGACGCCGAGCACCACCGTCGGAGACGACAGCGCTGCTGTCGCAAGCAGCACTCGAAGCGGACGCATGACCGTGGCCATTGCGCTTACTTCTTCGGGTTGATCGCCAAGCCCACCACGATGGCGGTGGAGCAGTTGTAGATCGCGCTCTTGGTGCCGAGGCACCAGTTGAGGTCATTGGAGAGATCCGGGCGATAGACCGGACGGTCGATCGTGTTGGCGTTGCAGAGACAGGTGCCGCAGGAGCTTTTGCCGCAGCAATCGTTGTAGGAAATGATGTAGTGCTTGCCGTCAGCGGGATTCAGACAGGTGCCGATCCAGGTGATGGGCGACATCTCCGTGCCGGGCGGACACTCGTTCTGGCTGCCGCCACAGCAGGAGCACAGGAAACCGTCGATGGAGCAGTAGCGCCAGTAATCGCAGGAGGCGGGATCGCCGGGGTCTGCCGGCATTCCGGGGGCTGCATCGGCCGCCGAGGCACGGGCGACAGGCAACAGCGGCAAGGCCGCCGTCCCCACCAGCGCCGAACCCAGGCCACGCAGCAGCCCACGGCGGGAACTGTGCTGCGCCACACGACGTGCGCCGCCTTCCATCAGCTTGTCGAGCCAGTTCATCTGCCTGATCTCCCCACGAATTCCTGGATGGATGCCACTTTGCGCTCCTTTGCCTCGAACAGACTGTCGAGGTGTTCGCGCGAGTTCACGATGCCGAGCGAAGCGATGCGCCCCTGCTCGTCGATAAGTACGCCATAGGGCAATTTCGACACGCCGTAGCTCCGCCCGAGCACCTCGGAAAGCAGGTACGGGAACCCCTCAAGCCCGTGGCGACGCACAAGTTCCGCATGCGACGTGGTGTCACCGTCGCTGGCAAAGACCAGGTCCAGCCAGTCGCGCTCCGCACGGGCGGCAGAGAGCACCGCCGGCAACAGAGATTTGCAGAGCGGGCAGTCGGGCGCAAGGAAGAACAGCAACTGACTGCGTCCCGCGGCGGGGACGCCTGCCTCGAGCGTGCCGCCATCGAGGCGTTGCGCCATCACGCGGGGCGCCTCCTGCCCCACACCGAGCTTGCGGTTCACCATCAATGCACCCGCCGGTGCCACACGCTCGTAGAGCACGCCGATCTGGCGTACTAGCGCGAAGATCACCACCGCCATCACCAGCACTATGATCCAGAGCAGCACGGAGGACACGAGGAGCGCGTTGTTCATCGCAGGCGCTCCAGTTGCTGCTGGTTGGCAAGCAGACCGCTCACGCTGGCATACAGCAGCGCCGCGACCGTGCCGCAGAACAGCGCGAACAGCCAACCCGACCAGTGCGAGGGCAGACCGGGAGAAAGCGCGGCGACGAGGGCGGCAGCGACCAGCAGGAGGTTTCGCAGAGGGAGCGCGACGCTCAGGCGTTGCGACTGCCCCGGCCCGCCGCAGCCGCAGTCGATGTCACGGCGGCCGCGCAGGAGATTGACCGTGATCGCCAGACCATAACCGCCGAGGAGGATTGCGGCAAAGACCAGCGCAGGAGCGCGAGAGAACGGCAACAGGAGCAGTACCGCCAGCGCGATCTCGAACACCGCGAGCGGCTGCGCGAGCCAAGCGCCCGCACCGTCCGGGAGCAGGCGGTAGTCGTCGATATGCGCTGCGGTGAGTGCCACGTCGCGCAGCTTGCCAAGACCGGCGTCGAGCAGCACCCAGCCGAGCAGCAGGACGAGGCCGAGCGCGATCACGGGATCCACCATGGGCAGTGTCACGTCTCAGGGTGCAGGGAATACGACGAACGGCGTCTCGGCGCCGAAG
>JBILEG010000031.1:0-14469 GCA_044352225.1 Pseudomonadales bacterium
CATCGATGACGACAACGACTCCTTCGCCGGAGACTGGAACCGCGACGGTTTCAACATCCTCGACACCGACGGCGTGACGCTCACCGTGAAGTGGGACCTCGTCGACGACATGACCCTGACATCGGTAACCGACCGCTCGAACGTTCACCGGCACTACATCGAGGACTCGGACGGCGGTCCGGTCGATCTCTTCAACTTCTTCCTGAACACCGGCGCAGAGCAAACCTCACAAGAGCTTCGTCTGGATGGCAAGACCGACACCCTGCAGTGGGTGGCGGGCGTGTATTACCTCAAGCTCGACATCAACGACAACAACGGCGCGATCACCGACCCCTTCTTCGGCGGCGACGACACCACCCCCGACCAGCTCGGCCTGATCAACCCCTACACCCGCGAGCTCGAATCGAGCTCCGCCTTCGGCCAGGTCGAGTACACCGTGAACGACATGGTGAGCCTGATCGGCGGTCTGCGTTTCATCAAGGACAAAAACGACTTCAAGTACGCTACCCGGCTGGCGAACTTCATCGACCCCTACACCACCAACTTCGATGGCAAGGACAACGTCAACGGCCGTGTCACGCTGGCGACCTACGAGGGCAGCCGCAACGACGACGAGTGGTCTGGCCGTCTGCAGCTGAACATCACGCCGAGCGACGACACCCTGGTGTTTGCAAGCATCAACCGCGGTGTGCGCGGCGGTGGATACAACGCCCCGATCTTCCCGCTCACCCCGCCGCTCGACTACGTCGACGAGACGATGTCCTATGACCCCGAGCACCTGATCGCCTACGAGATCGGTCTCAAGCAGGGGATCATGGACGGCATGGGGCGACTGAACATCTCGACCTACTACTACGACTATCAGGACTACCAGGCGTTCTACATCCTGGGCATCGACACCATTACCTTCAACACCGATGCCGACAGCTTCGGTGGCGAGATCGAACTGATTGCCAGCCCGACTGAAGGCCTCGACCTGCTGCTGGGCGCCTCCTACAACGACATCAGCGTGAAACTCCCCGGCGGCGAGGTCCCCTCGATCCAGTCGCCCAAGTGGATCTTCAACGCGATGGCCCGCTACGAGTTCGACGTGGGTTATGGCTCGCTCGCGTTCCAGGCCGACGCGATCTACCGCGACAAGCACTACTTCGCGCTGACCGGTCTCGAGACCGTCGAGGAAGACGGCTACGCAATGGGCAACGTGTCGGTCACCTGGACCGATCCCGAGGACAGCTGGCAGGTCTCCGCGTTCATCGACAACGTGACGGACGAGGAATATCTGGTCCAGACCTTCGACCTGTCCGGTCCGAATGTGTTCGGCATGACCGAGCAGTATTTCGGCAAGCCGCGCTGGTGGGGAATCTCCGCTCGGTACCAGTGGGGCGAGTGAGCCAGCATGCGCGCAGCCGGGGTGAAAGGCCCGGCTGCGCTCCTTCCCTGCCGGCATCCTGAAGTTCCTGGCCGCCCGCACCGGCGCGGAGGCGGCATGGCGGATCATGTGAGATGAGCTCAGCCTACGAGAATCTTCGCGAACAGTACCGCTGGAACTGCCCCGGGCAGTTCAACTTCGCCCGCGACGTGATCGATCGCTGGGCGGAACACAACCCCGGGCAACTCGCCCTGTGGTGGGTAGACGATCACGGCCACGAAGAGAAGCACAGCTTCGGCGATATCGCCGCCATCTCACGCAAACTCGCGCGTGTGCTGACCGACGCCGGCGTTCAGCGCGGCGAGCGCATCGTCGTGATCCTCGGCCGGCAGGTCGCCTGGTGGGAAACACTCGCTGCGGGGCTTCGAATGGGCGCCGTCGTGAGTCCGGGCACGACCCAACTGTCGGCGCGGGACCTCGCGTATCGCCTGAATGCCTGCGGCGCCACCTGCGTGGTGACGGACACGGCCAACGCCGTCAAGTTCGAGCAAATCGAATCCGAGTGCCCCGGCGTGAAGGCGCGGCTCCTGGTGGACGGAGAGCGGGCCGGATGGATCGACTACCGCGCAGCGATTGCTGCGGCACCGGAAGACTTCAAGGCGGCTGATACCGCAGCCTCCGACGAGGCGCTGTGCTTCTTCACGTCGGGCACCACCGGCTACCCGAAGATGTGCATCCACGACCAGTCCTACGGTCTCGCGCACCAGACGACGGGGCGTTACTGGCTCGATCTCGGGCCGACGGATCTGCACTGGAACTGCAGCGACACCGGCTGGGCAAAGGCGGCCTGGAGCAGCTTCTTCGGGCCTTGGAACCAGGGCGCGGCGGTGTTTGCTCACCATACGCAGGGCTTCAGCCCGAAGAGGACGCTGGACCTGCTGGAAGCCTTCCCCATCACCACCTTCTGCGGCGCACCCACGATCTATCGCATGTTCGTGCTCGAGGACCTGAGCGCGCGGCGATTCGGCGCGTTGCGGCATTGCGTAGGTGCCGGCGAACCGCTCAACCCGGAGGTGATCGAGACCTGGCGCCGCGCCACCGGGCTCACCATCCGCGATGGTTACGGCCAAACCGAGAGCGTAATCCTGTGTGGCAACTTCCCCGGCCTCGAGCCCCGCTTCGGCTCCATGGGCAAGCCCTCACCGGGTATCGATCTGGCGGTGATCGACGAGGCAGGCAACGCCGTGCCCCCCGGCACAGAGGGTGATGTAGCGGTGCGTGTGATGCCGCAGCGTCCTCCGGGGCTGTTCCGCGAATACAAAGGCAACCCCGAGAAAACCGCCGCCTGCTTCCGCGGCGACTGGTACATCACCGGGGACCGCGCCACCGTGGACGCGGACGGCTACTTCTGGTTCGTGGGCCGCTCGGACGACGTGATCCTCTCTGCCGGGTACCGGATCGGGCCTTTCGAAGTCGAGAGCGCGCTGATCGAACACCCCGCAGTTGCCGAATCCGCGGTCGTTTCGAGCCCCGACGAGAAACGCGGCGAAGTGGTGAAAGCCTTCGTGGTTCTTGCGCCCGGGCACACCGCCAGCGAGGCGCTCGTGACGGCCCTGCAGGAGCACGTGAAGAGTGTGACCGCGCCCTACAAGTACCCGCGTCGCATCGAGTTCGTGGAGCAACTTCCCAAGACCGTGAGCGGGAAGATCCGCCGGGTGGAGCTGCGCGAGCGCGAATGGGCCCGCTCGCCGTGATCGCCCCTACTGCCGCCCCATTCCGGAGGCCTGCATGCTGCAGATGAGCGATGCGACGGGATCCACCCGCGAACCCCTGCTCGAGATCACGATAGGCGAAGCCTTCAGAGGAACAGCAGAGCGCTTCCCCGATCACTTGGCGCTGGTCGTGCGACATCAAGGCATACGCTGGACCTGGGCCGAGTACGCACGCGAGGTAGACCGCCTGGCCGCCGGGCTTCTCACGCTGGGCATCGTGCCCGGCGACCGGGTGGGGATCTGGTCACCCAACCGCGTCGAGTGGTGCCTCACGCAATTCGCCACCGCGCGCATCGGCGCGATCATGGTTTGCGTGAACCCCGCCTACCGCCTCTACGAACTCGAGTACGCGCTGAACAAGGTGGAGTGCAAGGCTCTGATCACGGCCGAGCGTTTCAAGAGCAGCGACTACCTCGGCATGCTGCAAACGCTGGCGCCAGAGCTCTCGCGCTGCGCACCCGGGCACCTCGATGCACACGCGCTGCCGCATCTGAAGACCGTGATCCGCATGGGCGAGGAACGCACGGCGGGGATGTTCAACTTCGCGGCGGTTTGCGATGTGGGCACCTCGGATCTTGCGCGGATCGGCCCGATCGCAGCAGGGCTTTGCGCCAGCGATCCGATCAACATCCAGTTCACCAGCGGCACCACCGGCAACCCCAAGGGCGCGACCCTCACACACCGCAACATCCTGAACAACGGCCTGATCCTGGGCCACAGCATGCGGCTCACGGAGAACGATCGCCTGTGCGTACCGGTACCGCTCTACCACTGCTTCGGCATGGTGATGAGCAACCTCGCCTGCATGACGCATGGCAGTGCGACGGTGTTTCCCGGAGAAGGTTTCGATCCGCTCGCCACCCTGGAGGCCGTCGCCGAGGAACGCTGCACCGCGCTCCACGGCGTACCCACGATGTTCATCGCCGAACTGGAGCACCCGCGCTTCGGCGAGTTCGACCTCAGCTCCCTGCGCACCGGCGTGATGGCGGGCTCGCCCTGTCCCGTCGAGGTCATGAACAAGGTGATCGCGCAGATGCACATGTCCGAGGTGCTGATCGCCTACGGGCAGACAGAAACCAGCCCGATCAACCACATGACCGCCATCGACGACCCCATCGACAAGCGCGTGGGCACGGTAGGGCGCCCGGCCGCGCACTGCGAGATCCGCATCTGTGGCCCTGACGGGCGCACGCTTCCCGTGGGCGAGCACGGCGAGATCTGCTGCCGCGGGTATGGCGTCATGCTCGGCTACTGGGGCGATGAGGAGAAGACGCGCGAGACCATCGATGCCGAGGGCTGGTTGCATTCAGGGGACATCGGCGTGATGGACGCCGAGGGATACACGCAGATCACGGGTCGCATCAAGGACATGATCATCCGGGGTGGCGAGAACATCTATCCGCGTGAGGTCGAGGAGTTTCTGTATCGCCATCCCGCCATCCTTGATGTGCAGGTCTTCGGCGTACCGGACGCGAAGTACGGCGAGCAGGTCTGCGCCTGGATACGTACGCGACCGGGCATGAGCCTGCGCGCAGAGGACGTGGAGTCCTTCTGTCGCGATCAAATCACGCACTTCAAGATTCCGCGCCATATCCGTTTTGTGGAGGAGTTCCCCATGACGGTGACGGGCAAAGTGCAGAAATTCCGTATGCGCGAGGCCATGGCTGCAGAGCTCTCGGGCGGCGGTAGCGCATGAGCACCGCCGCTGCCCGTGCTGATGCAAGCGCATCGGTGCCAGGCACCTATGCGAAGGGGCGTACACGCGCCGCAGACATCCTTGATGCGGCGGTCACGGTGCTCATAGAACACGGCTACCACAACCTCTCGCTAAGACGGGTGGCCGAGGAAGCCGGCCTCCGGCTTGGCAACCTGCAACACTATTTCCCCAGCAAGGACGCCCTCGTGCAGGCGATGCTGGACCGGGTGATCGAGTCTTACCTCAACCGCTTTGGCCGCATCAGGCTGAGCGGGCTCGATCCGGAATCCGAATTCCGGGAAATGATCCGCACGGTGTTCCTGGATCTCGGCAAGCGGCGCACCACGGTGCTCTTCCCGGAACTCTGGTCACTCGCCAACCACGATGCGCAGGTGGCAGGCCATATGGAGCGCATGTACGGACGCTATCGGGATGTGCTGGGCGCGTCGATCGCGCGCCTCAACCCTGCACTCGAGGCAACGAGCGTGAAACAGCTCGCGCTGTTCATCTCTGCATCCATCGAGGGGCATACCATGTTCGTGGGTCATCGCAAACCCTGGCGCGGGCACACCGGCGCATTGCTCTCTATGGCGACGGATTCCTTCCTCTGGCTGATACGCGCCGGGAAAGTGCCGGGCGCGAGCCCGGAAAGGCCCGGAAATGAGCCGGAACGGTTGCAGGAAGTAGGTCATTTGAACTAGTTTTCGCCTGTGCCGGCACGGGTGAGCGGGAGGCAGCAACGTGAATACACGCCCTATCTGGATGATGCTCTTGCTTGCGTTCGCGCCGCTTGCGCAGGCGAGCGAGTCGCTGCTCCGCCACAACTGCGGCGCCTGTCACGCCGACCCGGCGAATGCCGAGGCGTCCTTGAGCCGCATCAGCGAGCAGCGCAAGTCCCCCGAAGGCTGGGAGATGACGCTGCACCGCATGCAGACCGTCCACGGCGTGCAGCTCTCTGATCCCGAGGGCAAGGCAGACGCCGCCGGAGTGCTGTTCCAGCTCGTGAAGTACCTGTCAGATACCAGGGGCCTCGCCCCCGCGGAGACCGCAGGCTTCCGCTACACCCTCGAGCGTCGGCACAACACCGTCGATGTGCCCGAGGATGCGGAGTACGCGGTGATGTGCACCCGCTGTCATTCAAGCGCCCGCGTGGCGCTGCAACGGCGCACCGAGACTGAGTGGCGGGACCTCATCCACTTCCACCTGGCGCAATTCCCCACCACCGAATACCAGATAGGCGGCAGGGACCGGCAGTGGTTCCCGATCGCGATCGATCGCACCCTGCCGATGCTGGCGGCGGCTTACCCCTTGCAGAGCGCGGAATGGGATGCGTGGCAGCAGGCCACGAAGCCCGTACTGACGGGTCGCTGGCGTGTGACGGGCCGCATGCCGGGCAAGGGAGATTTCGACGGCGTGATGACCGCAGAAGCGGGTGATGCCGATTCCTATTCGATCGCTCTTATCGGGAAATTCAGTTCCGGTGAGCCGCTCGAAGTCGACGGCCACTCGGTGGTCTATACCGGCTTCGAGTGGCGCGGCAATCTCGAGGGAGAAGCCGGCACCGGCGCGTACCTGCAGGTGCTCGAGGCGAGCGCAGACGGCAGCACGCTGAGCGGACGGATGTTCCCCCCCGAGCACCCCGAGCGGGGCATCGACATCCAGGCGCGGCGCGACGACGGCACGCCCCGGTTGCTCGCCGTGTCCCCGGCGCACATCAAGCGCGGCAGCACAACCACGCTCACCCTCTCCGGCGTCACGCTTTCGGGCGCGCCTTCGCTCGGCGAGGGCCTCAGCATCGTGCGCACCGTCTCGCGGGATTCCGACCGCGTGGTGCTGGAAGTGAGCGCCTCGGCAGAGGCCGCAGTCGGCACGCGCAGCCTGACCGTAGGTAAGGCCTCTCTCCCCGCAGCTCTCACCGTCTTTGACGCAGTCGACCGGGTGGAAGTCTGGCCCGCGTATTCCGTCGGGCGCGTGGGCGGCAACGGCGGCTCCCAGCCCGAGGTGCAGGGGCGTTTCGAGGCGATCGGCTGGGCGAACGGCCCGGACGGAGCCGGGAACACCGCGGATGACCTCCGCATCGGGCCGATCAAGGCTGTATGGTCCGTCGCACCCTGGAACGAGAAAGCCGCAGAAGACCGCGATGTGGAATTCGCGGGCTCGATGGACAAGGACACCGGCATCTTCACGCCCGCTGGCGCTGGCCCAAACCCAGCACGCAAGCAGAGCACCAACAACGCCGGCAACCTCAAGATCATCGCCACCGTGGGCGAGGGCGAGGCAGCCGTGAGCGGCGACGCGCAGTTGCTGGTCACGGTACAGCGCTGGATCAACCCGCCTCTCTGGTAGGCAAGGACGCAACACGCGAATGGGCATCTATCACCTGCAGGCGCATAACCTCCACGAAATCGAGGTCGACTCCCGGCGCCTGCTGTTCCACATTCCGAGCAGCGCGCTGTTCGAGGCAGATGCACTCACCGGCGCGCTCATTGCCGAATTGCGCGGTCAAGCCGGCCGCAGCCTCGAGGATCTGCAGGGCGCGCTCGGCGGGCGCTTTGCGTGTGCCGATGTCGCGACCGCCGTCGATGAACTGCAGGAACTGCAGATCCTCCGCGCAGAAGGCGCTGTCTCCACGGTCAACCGTCCACGCGTCGGCGGTCTGCCACTCACCACAGTGGTGCTGAACGTCAACACCGGTTGCAACCTGAGCTGCACCTACTGCTATAAAGAAGACTTGGACACACCGGCCAACGGCCGCAAGATGAGCCTCGAGACCGCGCAGCAATCCATCGAAATGCTGCTGCGCGAGTCGCCCGACCAGCCCCGCTACACCATCGTATTTTTCGGCGGCGAGCCGCTCACCAACCTCCCGCTGATCCGCCAGGTGGTGGCGTGGGCGGAACCGCTCTTCGCCGAGCGCGGCAAGCGGCTCGATTTCTCGATCACCACCAACGCGACACTGCTCGATGAGCAGACGATCGCCTTCCTGCAGCAACATCGCTTCAGCATCGCGGTCAGCATCGACGGACCGAAGGCCGTGCACGACAGAAACCGCGTGACGGTGGGCGGCCAGGGCACCTACGAGACCGTCGCGCGCAAAGTTCGTCTTCTGCTTTCGACCTACCGGGCCCGCCCCGTGGGCGCACGCGTCACCCTCACGCGCGGCACCACGGACATCCTCGGCATCTGGGATCACCTCTTCAACGAACTTGGCTTCGCCGAGGTGGGCTTCGCGCCGGTGACGGCGGGCGATGTGGCGGACTTCAACCTGACGGGTGAAGAACTGGCCTCCGTGTTTTCCAGCATGAAAACCCTCGGCGAGCATTACATCGAAGCAGCCTGCGAAGGGCGCAACATCGGCTTCTCGAACCTGCACCAGTTGCTCACCGACATCCACGAGGGCGCCAAGAAAGCCCTGCCCTGCGGCGCGGGCTATTCCATGGTGGCAGTGGATCGCGAAGGTGGCGTGAACCTCTGCCACCGCTTCACCGGCTCTGAACTGCCCACCTTCGGCAACGTCGACACAGGCCTCGACCGCGCCGCACTCGGCAGTTTCCTGGAGCAGCGTCTGGACCGCAGCGGCACCGGATGCGACACCTGCCGCATCCGCAACCTCTGCTCGGGCGGCTGCTACCACGAGAGCTACCAGCGCTACGGCGATCCCGCGCACCCCACGTACCACTACTGCGATTTGATGCGCGACTGGGTCGATTTCGCACTCGGCGCTTATGCGCGCATCCTTGCTGCCAATCCTGGATTCTTCAGCACCCACCTCGCCCCACGGAGGGCCCGGTCATGAAACACCTGAAACCGCTGAACGCCAAAGCCGAACTGATGGAGGCCGCCAGCAATCCCGAGGCGCGCGCCGAGGTCGTAGCGATGCAGAGCGTCGTGGGATGTGCCTCCACCACCGACCCGGGATGGGAAGTCGATGCCTTCGGCGGCGTGGCAGGACTATGCCAACCGATGGAGTCCGATCTCTACGGCTGCGCAGATCCGTGCTGGTGGCCCGCGCAGGTGCCCGACCTGATGAACACGTATCCCGATTGGGACCAGAACGCGCAGTCGGCCGGCCAAGACTGGCGCAAGCTCGATGCCGTGTTCCCGAAGGCCCGAGACTGAGGCACGCCGCATGCGCACATACCGCAACCTGATCCTTCGTGCGGGCTTTGCCAGCCTCGCGTTGCTGCCCGTGCTGCTCGGTGGATGCGCCAAGGCTCCGCGAGACTACATGGCCATCGCCAACCGGCCGAACCAGGTCAGCCTGATCGATCTTGAGGATCGCAAGGTCGTGCGGACGTGCCCTCTTCCGGGCCGCTTCGGTGCAGGGACCCTGCAGATGTCGCCGGACAAGCGCACAGCCTATGTGCTGACCAACCACTTCGAGAACATCTACGGCGTGGATCTCGACACCTGCAACATCACGTTCTCAGCCATCCAGAGCCAGGGCAATACCCGTATCAAAACCATCGCCGCCTTCGCAGTGAGCGCGGACGGCGCAGAGCTCTACGTGCATCAGAACCCCTCGCTGCTGCTGCGCGACCGCTACGAGGTGCAGGAACCGCGCATGGCGGTCTACCGCATTGCCGATGGGCTGGAAGCGAAGCCGGTGCGCAGCTTCCCTGCCCCACGCCAGGTCAATCTGATGCAGACCGACGCCAAGGGCACTCTCTACCTGGCCGGACGTGACATCTACTCGATGGATGTGAACACTGGTGCCTACAGCGTGAAACTCGAGAGCCAGAGCCGTGTGGAGCCGCGCTACAGCCAACGCGATGTGCTCTCGGTCTGGCCGCTGGGGCAGCAGTCCGGCGAGTTCATCCGCATGTACACGGCACAGCGCTTCGCAGACGAGACAAAGAAGCCCGAAACCGCAGAACTCGTGTGGGGCTACGAGCGCATCGACCTGGCCACGGGGGAAGCCACCACGCGCGACTTCGGGCCGCTGACTGTGGTGCTCTTCTCCGGCATGAGCCGCCCGCATCATCCGAACGAGATGTTCGGCGCGCTCTCGCAGCTGCAGAAGTTCGATGTCGAGAAACAGCAACTCGTCAAAAGCGTGGATCTGGAGCACAGCTACTACTGCGTGAACTTCTCCAGCGACGGCTCGAAGGTCTATCTCGCGGGCACCTACAACGACATCGCTGTCTACGACGCGGAGACGCTGGAGAAGCTCGGCAACATCCAGTTGCCCGGCGGCGATATGTCGCTCGCCACTGCACAGGTCTTCCCTCGCGCGCTGTAGGAGCGGGCCATGCCCGCGACAACCGCGATCTGTAGGAGCGGGCCATGCCCGCGACAACCGTGATCTGCAGGAGCGGGCCATGCCCGCGACAACAGTGATCCGCAGGTGCGAGCCATGCCCGAGACGGTTGTTCCTCGATGACATCCGCTGAACTGCTGCGCCCCCACCGCAGCGCCATCGGCGCCCTGGTGCTGCTATCGCTCGGCGTGTCCTCTCTGGCACTGGCTCAGCCCTGGCTCACCAAACTCCTGATCGATGACGGCCTGCTGGCGAAAGACTTCGCCGCCGTGCTGCGTTGGGCGCTGGCGCTGCTGGCCGTCGCGCTGCTGGCCTCGGCCGCGTCAGGCTTCAACCGCTGGTGCTACACGCGCCTCTCCGGGCGCATATTGTTTGCATTGCGCGAGCGCGTGTACGCGCACCTGCAGCGCCTCTCCCCCGCCTTTTACGCGCGCAACAGCGGTGGCGACATCCTCGCCCGTCTAGACGGCGACGTGGCGGAGATCCAGCGCTTCGCGCTCGACAGTCTCTTCGCAGGTATCAGCGGCGTGTTCGGGCTGCTCGGCACACTCACGCTGATGCTGATGCTGAACCCGATGCTCTCCCTGCTCGCGCTCGCGGTAGTGCCCCTTGAATGGCTGTGGCTGCGCGCCATGCGCACCCGCGTACGAGAGCGCGCAGGCGAAGTGCGCGCGCACGCATCCGATATCTCGTCCTTCCTGGTCGAGACACTGCCCGCCATGAAACACATCCAGGCAGCCGCTGCGACCTCACGCGAGGGCGAGCGCCTCGGGCGACTGAACGCGGCGTATCTGGCCGGGCTGCTGCGCCTGCAACTCACCGAGTTCGCTACCGCTGCCGTGCCATCCGGGCTGGGCGCCATTGCGCGCGCCGGTGTATTCGTGGCGGGCGGATGGGAAGTGGTGAACGGACGCATGGCGCTCGGCGCGTTGATCGCTTTTGCTACCTACCTGGGCATGGCGATGGGACCGGTGCAGACCCTGCTTGGCGTTTACATGGGCTTCAACCGTGTGCGCGTGAGTCTCGATCGCGTGCGCCACCTGACAGACGCACGGCCCGACGTGGAGGACACCGGCCTGCTTCCACCGCCTGACCGCCCGCCTCTGATCCGCCTGGAATGCGTGCGCTTCAGCCACGGCAGCTCGGAGCCGGTGCTGCGCGATGTGAACCTGGAGATTCCGCCCGGCAGCCGCGTCGGGCTCTGCGGCCCCTCGGGCAGCGGCAAGACCACGCTCGCAGACCTGCTGCTGCGCCACTTCGACCCGTCGTCAGGGCGCATCCTGCTGGACGGCGCGGACCTTCGGCAGATGGCACTGGAACCCTGGCGACGGCGCGTGGCGCTGGTCAGCCAGGACGTGGTCCTGTTTCGTGGTTCGATTCTCGACAACCTGCGCTACGCAAATCCCGCAGCAAGCGAGCAGGAGGCGCGCATCGCGCTGGAGCGTGCGCAAATGCAGGCCTTCGTGGCAGCGCAGCCCGAGGGCATCCACACGCAGATCGGCGAACGTGGCGCGAGGCTCTCGGGCGGAGAGCGCCAGCGCCTCGCGATCGCGCGGGCGCTGCTGCAGGATCCGCTGCTGCTGATCCTGGACGAGGCCACATCCGCGCTCGATCCCGCCACCGAGAAAGAACTGCTCGACGCGCTGGACGGGCTTTTTCCCGGCGTCACCCGCCTCGTGGTGAGCCACCGCGAAAAACCGCTCGAGAAGGCCGACATCCTGCTGGAACTGCGGGACGGCGAATTGCGTCGCATCGATCCATGATCCGCGTGGGTATCGCCGACAGCGGAGTGGATGGCGCGGCAGCCGGGAAGGTCATCGCGCACGCGGATTTCTTTGCTGCAGGCACGGTGATCGGGACGAACGATCTCCCGCGCGACCAGGCCGGCCACGGCAGCGCGCTCGCCGCGGTGATCGCACAGACCGATGGCATTGCATTGCTGGACGCGCGGATCTTCGATGCCAGCCTGCGCGCAAGTGCCGCACAGGCGGCAGCCGCCATCGACTGGCTGGTGGAAAGCGGTGCACGACTCATCAACCTGAGCTTCGGCCTGCGAGAGGACCGTGGCGTTTTGAGAGAGGCCTGCGCAAGGGCGGTGTCAGGCGGTGTGCTGCTGGTGGCATCAACGCCTGCTCGGGGTGCGGCCGTGTTTCCCGCCGCCTATCCGGACGTGCTGCGCGCCACCGGAGATGCACGCTGCGCCCCGGGCGAGCACTCCTGGCTGGGAACTGCGCAGGCAGATGCCGGCGGTTCAGCGAGCACACCGTGCGGGCGCGTCGCCGGTGCCAGCGCGGGTTGTGCGCACGTGAGCGCGGCGCTGATCCGCTTGATGCTGCAGCAGCCCTCTTCCACCCGCGAGGCGCTGCTGGACACCTTCAGGCAAGAGGCCCGGTATGTGGGGCCCGAACGCCGGAGCCGCTGACTCTCAGCGTTTCACGCTCCATGCATTCGCGGCATGATCTGCCCTGCTCCCATCACCTCAGGGGTTGACCGCATGAAACGCCGCGACATCCTCCGAACCGCCGTGGGCGCCGCCACCGTTCTCGCAGCCGCTGCCGAAGCATCGAGTTCCGCATCGGCGCCGAATGCATCCACCGGCAACGGGATCTTCGATGTCGCTGTGATCGGCGCGGGCGTCTTCGGTGTGTGGACCGCCGAGCACCTGCTGCGCGCCGGGCGCTCGGTGGCGCTGCTCGACGCCTGGGGCCCTGGCCACAGCCGCGCCACCTCCGGCGGCGAAACACGGCTGATCCGCATGAGCTACGGTGCAAACACGCTGTACACGCAGTGGACTATCCGCGCGCTCGACGAGTGGAAAGCGCTGGGCAATCACTGCGAAGAGCCCATATTCCATCGCACCGGTGTATTGCGCATGGGCCCTGCCGGCTATCCGTACATCACGGAGTCCGAGAAAACCCTCACCAAACTCGGCTCTCCCTTCGAACATCTGGACGCCGCAGCGCTTGCCGCTCGCTTCCCGCAGATCGGCATGGAGCAACTCGGCGCGGGCCTCTTCGAACCCGACAGCGGCGTGCTGCTCGCGCGCCGTGGCATACAGGCCGCGGCCGAACGCTGCAGCAAACGCGGCGCCAGCGTGATGGTGGATGCCGCGCTGCCGCCGACGGGGCGCGGTGAACTGCGCGAACTCGCCACCGCCTCCGGCGCAACGGTCCGCGCCAAATGCTTCGTCTTCGCCTGCGGGCCGTGGCTGCCGAAACTCTTCCCCGAGCTCCTCGGCAAACTGATCACCGTGCCGCGGGCCGAGGTGTTTTTCCTGGGACTTCCCGCCGGCGACAGACGCTTCGCGGCGCCCGCCATGCCCGGCTGGATCGATGAGACCTCCGACACCTACGGCACGCCCGATATCGAGTACCGCGGCTTCAAGGTGGGCATCGATCCGCCTCGCGCGCCTTTCGATCCGGACACCGCGGTACGCGTGGTGTCGGATGAATCGATCGCGCGGATGCGCGCCTATGTGCGCAAGCGTTTTCCGATGCTTGCCGAGGCGCCTGTAGTCGAGACGCGGGTCTGCCAATATGAGGAAACCGCGAGCGGCGACTTCCTGATCGACAGGCACCCGGACTTCGGCAATGTGTGGATAGCGGGCGGCGGCTCGGGCCACGGATTCAAGCTGGGACCTTCGGTGGGCGAGTACGTGGCCGAGCGCGTGCTGCGCGGCGATGCGCCGGATCCGCGCTTTGCCATTGCGACACACCAGCGCGGGGCGCGACGCGCAGTCGACTGAAGGGCGATCAATCCGCTTCCATCCAGTCGCGCAGCGCAGCGAACTGCGGCCTGAACCAGGCGATGATCCGACCGCAAGGCGGCGCCACTGCGTCCTGCGCCCAGGGCGCCATGCCATGCAGCAAATGGCGATGAAAAAGGCAGGCCTCTCCGGGTTGCAGTTCCAGCACCACACGCGCGCAGCGATCGAATACCTCGCGCCGCGCAGTGGCGTAGATAGCCGTGAGATCCACCTCTTCCCACCGCTCCGGTGGCACACCTGCAAACGCGTGGGAGAAGGCCTCGCGGAGAATCCCGTGGGAGCCTTCCCACAGCACCGTCGGCGACGCACCGACCTCACACGCAGCAAGCGGCACGCCGAGGATCCAGGCGTGCGGCTCGCGCAGAAACCGCCGCTTCGGCGAACCCTCCGCGAGCAGGCCGTCGACGTGCGCGGCATCACGATCGCGGCGGAAGGCGAAAGCCGCAGCGGTCTCTTCCTGCATGGGTTGCGGATAACCGGGATGGCAGATCGACAACTGCGCGCGGTGCAAAGGCAACGCAGGCCCCGGATGTTCGCGGATGAAACGTCTCGCAGCACCCTCCAGCGTCGGCCCCTCGCCGATGCGCCCCTCAGCATCGTTAGGCA
>JBILEG010000030.1:0-14469 GCA_044352225.1 Pseudomonadales bacterium
ACACCACAGAGGAACTCGAGCACACCACCGAGGCACAGTTCCTGGTGAGCACCTTCGAGAGCTTCGCGCTGCCGCCGGTGTTCGCGCAACTCGGCCAGACCATCACGCCGGAGCAGATACCCGCCTTCCGCGAGGCCGCGCGCAACGGCACGAACGCGCAACTGAACGGACTGCTCGGCCCGATCTGCCGCGACAGGAACTGCGATGGCATCGCCGCCTCGTTCTTCATCTCGTCGCTGCCCGGCGTGAACAAGAACTTCATCCAGATCCTGAACTCGCTGCGCCCGCGTGTGGCAGCCGGCTATGACGCGCCGTGGAACGAGCGGGTCGACAGCAAGGGCGACTACTCGAGCCTCGCGGGCTACGGCGACGCCACCTGGAGCATCACGGATTCCACCAACCTCACGGGCGGCATCCGCTACACCTACGACGAGAAACAGTTCGACCTCTACACCGCCTACCAGAACTACCTGATCGAGCCCGGCCCGGGCGAGCCCGGCGTGCCCTTCGGCCTCGCGTTCTTCAACGGCGGGCAACCGCTGCTCGACAGCAGCCAGAACGAGAGCTGGGGCTCATGGTCGGGGCGTCTGGTACTCGACCATCACCTCACCGAAGACACGATGGTGTACGCGAGCATCGCCAACGGCTTCAAATCAGGTGGTTTCAACAGCCTGAACTTCGGCCCCGGCATCCAGACCTCCTACGACGCCGAAGAGGTGATGAACTACGAGATAGGTCTGAAAGGCGAACTCCTCGACGGCGCACTGCAGTACAGCAGCGCGTTGTTCTTCTACGAATACGACAACCTCCAGACCCTCGAACTGGTGGGCGTGCCGATCCCCAGCTACAACCTGCGCAACGCCGATGCCGAGGGCAAAGGCTTCGAGCTGGAAGTGGCCTGGATGCTGACCGACAACTGGCTCATCGCCGGCAACTACTCCTGGCTCGACACCGAGTTCACCGAGTACAAGATCATCCCTGCCGCCGGCGAGACCGAAGCAGACGACCGCACGGGCGAACCGCGCGCGGAATCCCCGGAGAACAAGTTCGCGGTGAGCACGCAGTACACCTGGGCGCTGGCTGGCAACGGAGAGGTCGTGGCGCGTGCCGACTACACCTGGTCGGACGACCGCATCGCCGTCACGGATGGCGAAGTCCCCGACTACGGCCTGACCAATGCGCGCATTTCGTGGTTCAGCCAGGACGCGAAGTGGGAAGTAGGCCTCTGGGGCACCAACCTCACGGACGAGGAAGTGATCACGCTGTTCGGCAATGGCTCTGCGGTGAACTCCACGCCCGGCTGGCGCATACAGCCGCGGATGTGGGGTGTGGATCTGGTTTACAGCATGTGAGTCCGCTCAGGCGGCAGGCACCGGCAACGGTGCCTCGCCGCGCAGGGCGATGCGGTGCATGACGCGCCGCGCAGGGTAGTAATCAGCCGTCGCGAAGTGCTGCGTGATCCGGTTGTCCCAGATCGCGATGTCGCCAGGCTGCCAGCGCAGCCGCACCTGGAAATCCGGGCTCTCCGCCAGATCGAACAGCATCGACAGGAGCCCACTGCTCTCCGTACGGTGCAAGCCCGCAATGCGTTTGGTGTAGACACGGTTCACGAACAGGCTGCGGCGCCCGGTTTCAGGAATCCAGCGCACCAGCGGGTGGAGTGCCGCAATCTCGCGCTCTCCCAGCGAGCGCACCAGCGCCGGCGAGACGGTATCGAGCGGCAGCCGGTGCTCGGCCTGCAAGGTGGCGAGCCACGCGCGCAAGCCCGGTGACAGCGCATCGTGCGCGGCATACATGCTGGCCCACAGCGTGTCTCCCCCCTCGGGCGGGCACTCCTGGCACTGCAACACGCACACTCCTGCCGGCACCTGCATGAAGGTGGTGTCGGTGTGCCAGACGTTGATGTCGGGCGGGTTGGCGGCATCGTTCACCACCACCGACACCTCGGGGAATTCGGGCAGTGCGCCGAACTTGGGATGAGGATTGCGGATCGGTTCCCCGAAGATCCGCGCCAGCCCGAGCAACGCCGCAGGGTCTCCCTCAGGGGTGTGCAAGAACAGCACACCGTGCATCGGCAATGCCGCGCGCAGTGCATCGCAGCAGGCGCTGTCGGGTTCGCTCAGATCGAGGTCAGACACGCGCGCCCCGAGGGTAGGCGACACTCTGTCGATGCGCATCGGCTCCTCCCGAGGGGGATGTCTCAGGGCGGGGTGGGCGCGTTGGCGTAGGCTGCGATGGCGCGAAGCTCGGCATCGCTCATCCCTGCCACCAACGCTGCCATGCTCCGCCCCTCCTGATCCTGCGGCAGGTAACCACGGACACCGTCGCGGTATTTGCGCAACTGCGCCAGCAGATACCAGTCGCCGATACCGGCGATGCGGGGCGCAGCAGCACTGCCCTGCCCCGCCACACCGTGGCAGGCCGCACAGGAGGTGTAGAGCTCCCGCGCACGCGCCATGTCCTCGACAGGCAGCGTGGCGGGCGCGACAGCCGCAGGCATGGCAGCGATGCGGCGAGCCAGAGCGGCGAGCACCGCGTCGTCACTGATCGCAGCGGCCATCAGCGTCATGCGGCTGCCAGGCCCGTCGTCAGGATGGCGGCCACGGAGCCCTGCGCGAAAGGCGCGCATCTGCCGCTCGATGTAAGTCGCATCCTGCCCGGCAACCCCCGGTGCCTCTTTCGGCCGCAGGCCTTCGCCCGCCTCACCGTGGCAACTTGCGCAGCCGCTCCAGTGCGCGGCCGCAAGCGCCTCGGGATCCGCCGCCGCGGGCAGAGCCAGCAGCACCAGACACAGCCCGATCAGCCCTGCTCTCACCGCGGCTCACCTTCAGGGTCAACAAAGGTAAGGGCCGGCTTGGGCCGGCGGTCGACACGCAGGCTGAACACCTCCGGTGCGGCGTAATGGCCCACACCGTCGAAAAACCACTTCACGACCCCGATGCGGGCGAGGTCGATCTGCGCAAGCACGATCGTCTCGGTGTCGAACACAGGGCCCGCCAGGTACTCGCCGCCTGGCGCGATGATCGCGCTGCCGCCGTGCGTATGGAAATGCGCTGCCGAGCGCTCGGGCTTCGGGACGCCAGCACCTACCCGATCCGGGGACATGCACTCGCGCGCGACAATCACGAAACACCCGTTCTCGTGGGAAAGATGCCGCGTGGACGCGTCGATCAGTCCGTCGATGAAGGCGTGGCCCGGCCACACCGACGCATGCAGTTGCACGCCCATGCCGCAGAGCGCGTAGCGAGCCGGTGCCATCTGGTGTTCGAAACAGTTGAGGCCGCTCAGCTTGCCGAGTGGCGTGTCGTAGGCCTCAAGATCCGAGCCGTCGCCACGCCCCCACACCAGACGTTCGGCCTGCGTGGGAATCAGCTTGCGGTGGTTGCCGAGGAGTTGCCCGTCCTGGCCGATGTAGGCGAGGGAACAGTAGATGGTGCTGCCAACACGCTCGTTGTGCCCCATCACCACGGTCATGCCGTGCTCGGCAGCGGCGGCGCGAATCAAGGCGAATTCGGGACCATCCAGTGTGACGGCGCGCTCGAGCAGGAGTTGACGGTACATCTGGTATTCGGGATCCGAGGGCATGATCCCCGACCAGTAGGGGTAGCCCACCAGCCAGGCCTCGGGAAAGACCAGCAGCCGGGCGCCTGCAGACGCGGCCTCGGCGATGGCTGCGACGGCTTTTTCGGCGCCACGCAGCGGGTCGAGGAATTCCGGCGCCCATTGCACGGCGCCCGCCACGAAACCCGGCACAGCGTCGTTCACGACATCGTTCCTCCGGCCAATTGCAGCACGCGGGCAAGGTGCCCGTTTGCTCGCAGGGTATACCGAAAAAAGCCGCCGCGCGCCGGGGGGTTCCGGCACGCGGCGGCGTAGGGGATCAGAAGCGGTAGGTGCCCGTCACGCCCATGATGCGGGGCGCTCCCACATGCGAGAAGGTTGTAGCTGCGAAGAACAGGTTGCCGTCGAAGGGTATGCGGAACTTGCTCACTGCATAGCTCTCATCGGTGCAGTTGCGGCACCAGGCCGACACTTCCCAGGTCTCGTCGCTGGTCCTCACACCCGCGCGAAGTGACAGCAGCGCATAGCCGTCCTGCTCCGTGTCATATGACTGGATCTCGGCCGATAGGCGCTGGTCGGTGCGCATGAAGAGGTTGCCGTCGATGAACAGCGCAAGGCTGTCGCTGATCGGGGTCTCGAAGTTCGCGCCGACGGTGCCCGTCCAATCGGAGGCCAGCGGCAGCGCCTCGCCGTCCAGGTCAGCGACGCCGGACAGGGAGCCAGTGCCATTGTCGTAGGTGGCGTCCAGCCACTGGACGGAAGCGTTCAGCGTGAGGCATTCGTTCACCGCAAGCGTTCCCTCGAACTCCACGCCGGTCGAGGTCGCACCTTTGGCAGTGGAGACAGCAAAGGCTCCGTCAGCCGGGCGCAACACCTGCACCTGGAGGTCATCAAACTGCGTGTACCACGCGGCCGCCAGCAAGCGCAGACGCTGGTCGAGGAGGTCTGACTTCAGGCCGATTTCGAAGCTGTCTGCGGTTTCCTTGGCGAAGGTGGGATCCTGCCCGGGCAGCGGGCCGACGGGTCCGCCGGGCGTCAGCAGGAACTGCGTGCCCGCCGCATCGCGGGTCATGCTGATGCCGCCCGACTTGTAACCGTGGGTGTAGCTTGCGTAGCCCATGACATTCTCGGCGAAGTCGTACTGCAGGCTCGCCGTGTAGGTGGGTTCGCTGTCGTCTTTTTCCGCGTCGTAGTCGTACACGAAGCCGAGCGGGAAGACGGTGGGAATGGGCGGGCCGCCCGGTGCGACGGGCTGGTCGTTGCGCAGCGAACCGTCTTTCTGGTCGTCGGTGAAACGCACACCCAGCGTGAGCGCCAATTGCTCGCTCAGGTGCAGCGTGCCGTGGGCGAAGGCCGCCATCGACTCGGTCTCCTGCTCGAAGGAGGCCAGGTAGGCGCGGTAGTTGGGCGCGTGCCAGAAGAACACGCCGCCGAAGCTGCCCTGGCTGCCCCAGATGAACTCGTTCTCGAGCTCTATCTGCTCCTTCGAGTAGAAGGCGCCGATGGTCCAGTCGAGGCCCTTGGCAACGGAGTCTGCTGTGCCCGCCAAACGGAGTTCCTGCGAGAGCAGCGAGACTTCCGGCAGGTTCTGGTTCGAGAGCAGTGTGGCGACACCGGTAAAGTCATTGTCCTTGAAGTTGCTGTCCTGGTAGTCGCGCCAGGCGCTGATCGAGGTGAGGTTCACCCCACCCAGATCCCAGTTGATCTCCGCCGAGATGCCGCGGTCCTCGGCCTGCAGACGCGGGTCGACGTTCAGATCGACCTTGTAGTCCTCGATGTCGGCCGGGTCGATCACTTGCGAGCCTATGGCCGCCGCGATGGGGCTGTTGAAGGCGCCCGAGCGCGGATCGTTCTCGTAGCGCAGCGCCGTGCAGCAGGCCTCGTCGAGTTCCGCGTAGTCGGCGATCACGCGGATGCTGAGATCCTCGCTCGGCACGAACAGCAACTGCCCGCGCAGGCTGTAGCGGTCGAGGTCGTTCAGTTCATTACCGGTGACTACGTTGTCGAGCCAGCCGTCGCCCTTGGCCCAGGTGCCCGCCAGCCGGAAGCCCGCCGTGGAACTGAGCGGCACGTTGACCACGCCCGTGGCGCGCGCACGGTTGTACTCCTCGTAGCTGAGATCCACGGAGCCGGATGTCTCGGAAAGATCCGGCTTCTTCGTGAACATGCTCACGACACCGCCCGAGGTGTTCTTGCCGAAAAGGGTGCCCTGCGGCCCCTTCAGCACCTCGATGCGTTCCATGTCGACCAGGTCGGTGCTGGCAAGCAGGCCGGAGCGGCTGCGGTAGACGCCATCGACGAAGGTGGCAACCGTGGGTTCAAAGCCCATGTTGAATACGGAGGTGCCCAGACCGCGCAGCGCGAAGGCCGTGCCCTGCGAAGGCGGATCCACTGCGCGGATCTCGAGGGCGGGCACGGCGGCGCGCAGATCGAAGATGTCGGTGACGACAGCGGCGCGCAGCGCATCGCCCGAGAGCGCGGAGATGGCGATGGGAACGTCCATCACGTTCTCAGCGCGCTTCTGCGCCGTGACGATGATCTCTTCGAGCGCTGCCTGCGCGAAGGCGGGCGTTGCCAGTGCGGCAAGTGCCGCCGCAAGAGCGGTGCGAACAAGGCCGGCGTGCGTATTCATGTGATGGTCTTCCCCTGTGGTTATCGCATGGACCCGATCGAAGGCTAGGCCAACCACCCCGGGGGCGATTATTCGATCAGCGGCTAATGATTATTCGAAAGCCAGAAAAACCGGCTCAGCCGCCGTTGCTGTTGCCCGTATCAAGCACGATTTTCCAGACACCGTCGGGTTGACGCTGCCAGATCAGCAGGAACTTGCCCCGCTCGACGCCCCACGCTGACTTGCCATCCGACTTGCCCACGAATTCGCTGACGTACTCACCGCGGGTCCAGGCCACGTTGCCGTCCATGCGGACCTCTTTTACGTCCACATCGAAACGCGCAAGCCTGAAGTGTTCGCCCACGGCGGCGGCGAACGCCCTGATCGCCGGCTTGCCCACATCCACAGGCCGGCGGTTGTGCATCGCCACGGCGTCATCCGCAAACACCTCGAGCCAGCGCGCGTAATCGCCGGACTTGAAGGGCGCGACATAGCGTTCGGCCACCATCGCGCGGAACTGCGCGTCGTCCGGCGCAGGCGGCTGCGCAGCGCACCCCGCCAGCACGAAGACAGTCATCAGTGCGAGCAAGGCGCGGTTGCGGGCGGGCATCAGGCAGTTTCTCCGGATTGGCGCGCGGCGAGTTCCCGGCGGATCTCGGCGTGGCGCCGCTCGTCGATCGGGTAATTGAACAACACGGCCGCGCCGGGCAAGGCGAGCAAGAGGGGCAGTACCAGCGCCACAAAGGCCAGCGCACCGGTGCCGGCGCCAGTGGCGGGCATGAAACCGAGCGCTGCCGCCAACGGGAGGGCAAGGCCCACACCCACGGCGAGCGCCGCCTTCTGCACGAAGAAATAAAGCGCCATGTAGAAGGCTGCATCATCACCCGCACCCTTCAACATGCCGTATTCCACGGCATCGGCCACAAGCGCCGGCGGCATGACCCAGATGAACGAGGTCACCGCACCCATGAGCATGAAAACCAGCAGCGCATGCATGAATTCGCCCTTGCCCGCCAGCAGGAAAAGCGGCGCGAGCGCGAAGTAGGCGATAGCGCCGAACACCAGTGCGCGGTGCCGGCCAATGCGATTGCCAAGCCTCACAGCGAGCGGCAGGAAGGCGATGGCAGCGATGTACTGCCAGAAGACGAAGGACAGAAACGCCGAGCGCGGCAACTCGAGGGTGAACTGCACCATGAAGAGCACCATCGCATTCCAGACCGCACCGCCCAGCCACAAGAGAAACACACCGCCCAGCAGCCGCAGGAGGGGCGGATTCAGCCGCAGCTCCGCCACGGCCGTAGCGAGCCCGCGTTGACCCGTTTCTTCGAAGGGTGCAGCAGGCGTCGCGTAAAGTGCCCACAACATGCCAAGGGGCAGGAGCACGCTCGCGGTGATGGCGAAGACGCGCAGGATTTCCCTGAGCGGCGGGTCCTCCCCGGCGAGCAAGACCAGAGGCAGCCCCGTGGCGAGCAGCGTGCCGATCATCGTGCCCGCCTCACGCCAGCCGTTGATACGCGTGCGCTCGGCGTAATCGCGCGAGAGTTCGGCACCCCAGGAAAGATACGGAATGTGAACGGCCGCAAGCGCCACGTAAAACAGGAAGGCAACCACGCCGAGATAGCTCACACCCACTCCGGCAGGCGGCTGGCAGAAGGCCCAGATGCCGATCACCAGCAGTGGTGTGCCGACGGCAAGCCAGGGCTTGCGTCTGCCCCAGCGCGTACGAGTGCGGTCCGAGAAATTGCCGAACACCGGGTCGATGAAAGCGTCCCATGCCCGTGCAAGGAAAAACACCAGCCCGACGGTAGAGAGATCGAGCCCCATCTCCACGGCATAGAGCGGTGGCACGTAGACGATCAGCTGCATCATCAGCATCGACAAGGGAACTGCCGGCGCCGAGTAGGCGAGCAGCGCGGCGCGTGTTGGTCCGGGCAACTGCATGGGCAAACCTCGCGTGGCTGCGATGGCGGTACATGCCACAGCCTAGACGCTGGGGCACTAAGGGCTCTTATGCGATACGGAGAGAGCCTTATGCAATGAAACCGCGATCGCATAAACGCGGCCGACGCCCGCAAAGGCGATGCCTGTGCGCACGATCCTATACTCGCCCCGACGATCGCTGTGGAGGCGTCAGCATGGCAACAAAGAGCAGGCCGGATGAGACTGCGGGCGGCATCAGCCGTCGGTCCGTGCTCGCTGCTCTGGGGCACCTGGGCATCGCGAGCCTGCTTGCGGGCTGTGCCCTGCCACGCAGGGAGGCTGCCTGGCGGCTGCCCGGCGAGGGCGTGGTGGTGCATCGCGGGGATCGGGACTTCGAAACCTGGCGTCGTGCCATGCCCTGGCAGGACTGGGTTGCAGCACGCACACCCGAATGCATTGCTCGGCCCGCTGACCGCGGGCAATTGCGCGAGGCGCTGCTCATTGCCCGCCGGCAGGGCATGCGGGTCGCGATCAAGTCCGGCGGCCACAACGTGAGCGAGGCCTTCCTGCGCGAGGGAGGCATGCTCGTCGATCTGCACCACTTCAACGGCGTGGAGGTCGACGCCGCAACCGCATCCGCCACCGTAGAGCCCGCGCTGTGGGGGCGGGATCTGTCACTGCACCTGTCGGGAGCGGGTCTCGCCTTCCCGGTCGCGCACTGCGCGACCGTACCGATGGGCGGCTATTTGCTGGGCGGCGGCGTCGGCATCAACACAGACCACTGGGGCATCGGCTGCCACGGCGTCACCGGGGCCGAGGTGATGCTAGCGGACGGTACAACCGTCGACGCAGGCTCGCCGGGGCACGAGGACCTGCTCTGGGCAGTGCGTGGCGCAGGCACAGGGTTTTTCGGGGTTGTGACGCGGTACAGGCTGCACTGCGCACCGCTGCCGCGCGATGTGCGCGAGAACGTCTTTGTGTTCCCCGCCGCGCGCGTGGCCGAGGTGGTGCAGTGGCTTGAGGGGCTGGTCGGGGAAGGCTTGCCCGACACCGAGGTCATGCTGCTTCTCGCAAACAGCCCGGGGCCGGCACCCGGCGCACCTCCGGTCACCCTGTGCATCGCGCGCGTGGTGCTCTTCTGCGACTCGGAAAGTGCCAGCCGCGAGCGGCTTGCGCGCGTGCTCGCGGGACCGATGGCATCGCAGGCCCTGTTCAGCGAAACGATGAAAGCCGCCACCATCGACAGCCTGATGATCGGGAGCGTGGACGCCGCGCGCGGACTGGGCTTCGGGCGTTCGCACGTGAACACCATCTGGACTGCACGGACTGCGGAGGCCGCCACGGCAGCGGCAGAGCAGGTAAGCCGTTCGCCCTCGCCCAAATCACATGCCGTGATATCGCTGCGCAAGCACACGGGATTGCGCGAGGACGCCTGCTTCTCTGCCGTGGACCGTGGATTCGTGGGGTGTTACGGCGTCTGGGACAAGGCCTCCGACGATGCGGCGAACATCGCGTGGTCGGAGGGATCGCGCGAGGCACTGCAACCCTACGCGAGCGGTAACTATATCAACGAGCTCGATGCCTTCCGGCGTCCCGATCTGTTGAAGCGTGCGTTTTCAGTGGACGCCTTCGCGCGCCTGCAGGCGCTGCGCAAGCGCTATGACCCGCAGGGCCTTTTCCACGATTTCCCCGGGCTCAGCTGAGGGCAGGCCAGGCGAACTCCACGGCCTGCTGGCGGGTGTAGCTCTCGAGGCCGCGCATGCCGCCCTCGATGCCGTAACCCGACTGCCCCGCGGGTTCCGCGCTGTGCGCGAAACCGGCCGCAGGCACGGGCGGCACTGGCGCACAGCACACCCGTACTTTCCCCGCACGCAACTGCGAAGACACCCGGTGGGCACGCCCGAGGTCCCGGGTCCATAGGGTCGCGGCCAGACCGTAGCGGCTGTTGTTGGCGAGCGCCACAGCTTCCTGTTCGTTGCGGAACGGAAAGACTGTAATCACGGGGCCAAAGATCTCTTCCTGCGCCAGCGAACCCGCAGCATCGACACCCGCAAAAACCGTGGGTCCCACATAACAGCTGCCCGCCGCACCGGCGGGGGTGCGGCCATCAAGCAAAAGCTCTGCACCCTCACGGACGCCAGACTCGATGAAGCCGCGCACACGTGCCGCCTGCGCCGGGCTCGCCAGAGGGCCGAAGCCGGTCGCAGGATCGCGCGGATCGCCGACCCGCACCGCGCCCGTCTGCGCCAACAGGCAGCCGAGAACGCGATCGAAGATCGAGGCCTCCACCAGCAAGCGCGTGCGCGCGACGCAGACCTGGCCCTGATTCCACAACGCACCACCGGCGATCTGTGCCACCACGGCCTCGAGATCCGGCCCGTCCATGTCCGCGAAGAGGAGTTCCGGCGATTTGCCACCGCACTCGAGCAGCAGCGGCTTGATCGTGCTCTCGCCGCTCGCACGGAGCAGTGCGCGGCCAGTCGCAGTGGAGCCCGTGAAGGTCAGCATGTCGACCGCGGCGCTCCGCGCGAGCAGATCGCCCGTGATGCCGTCCCCCGGCAGCACGTTCAGCACGCCGGGCGGAAGTCCCGCCTCGAGCGCGAGTTGTCCCAGGAGCAGGGCCGATGAGGGAGATAGCTCGGAAGGCTTCAGCACCACGGTGTTCCCGGCCGCCAGCGCCGGTCCGATTTTCAGAGCGGCGTTGATCACGGGGAAATTCCACGGCGTGATGGCCGCCACCACGCCGCGCGGGCGCCGCAGGTGGAGTTCCAGTGCGCCGGGCCCCGTGGGCGCCGTGGCGCCGTAATGCTTGTCGATGGCCTCGGCGTAATAGCGCACAAAGCCTGCAGCCACGTGCGCTTCACCGAGCGCCGCCGAAATGGGCTTGCCCACGTCGACGCAGTCGCGCAGCGCGAGCTCCTCGGCGGATGCCTCGATGCGTGCGGCGAGCGCGAGCAGCATGCCGCGCCGTTCCATCGGTGCGCTGCGGCCCCAAGGGCCCGTGTCGAAGGCCTCGCGGGCCGCGCTCAGCGCAACTTCTACGGCACCCTCGCCGGCGGCCTCGTAGACCGGTAACTCGCCATCCCCCGCGGGATTGGCGCGCTTTACGAGTCGGCCCGAGGCTGCATCGCAGGCGCTGGCCGACACCCGCGGACTCAGGTCGGGCGCAAGCGCGGCAGCACGCTGGTGCCAGTCAGTCGGGAGCTGGTTCATGCCGTGTGTTCCCCTTGCATGTCCGCCCGCAGGAAATCGGCTGCGCGCTCGCCGATCATGATGCAGGTGGCGTTGATGTTGCCCGCGCTGATGGACGGGATCACGGAGGCATCCGCCACCCAGAGGCCTCGCATGCCGCGCACACGAAGCCCGGGATCGACAACAGCCAGATCGTCCTGCCCCATGCGTGCGGTGCCGCAGGGGTGGTACATCAGGCCGGTGTTGGCGCGCAGGTAGGTCTCCCAGTCGGCATCGGTCTGAACGCCAGGCCCCGGCGCGAGTTCAGTATCCAGCAACCGGGCGAAGGGGCCTGTATTCACGATTTGCCGGGCAAGGCGGCTGCCCTCGGTGAGATCGCGGATATCGTCGGGATGTTCGAGCAGACGGTGCTCGATCAGCGGGGGCGCAGCAGGATCCGGGGAACGCAGGCGCACGCGGCCGCGTGAGCGGGTGTGGCAAAGCCCGACTCCGATGGAGACGGTCGGCTCACGGCACGGCACCGCGCCGCGTTCGGTGAGCCGGTGGTCGGAGGGTGCGAACAGCAGTTGCACGTTGGGCTGCGCGAGATCGCTACGCGTACGGACCAGCGCGTGAACATGGGCAATGCTGGTGGTGAGCGGACCGCGGCGGCGGAACAGGAAATCCATGCCGTAACCGAGCGAGACCAGCGGGTTCAGGGCACTGGTGAGCGTGCTGCAACGCAAGGAGATACCGAAGCGCGCGACTGCGTGCTCCTGCAGGTTGGCACCCACGCCGGGCAGTGCATGGCGCACGTCGATACCGTGCGTTGCGAGTTCCTCCGGCAGGCCGATGCCCGAGCGCATGAGCAGCAACGGTGTTGCGAGTGCGCCCGTGCAAAGCACGATCCGGGGGGCGCGGAATTCACGGCGTACCCCGCCCACGACACACGCCACGCCCACCGCACGATCCGCCTCGAATAGCAGGCGCTCCGCAAGGCAGTGGTGCAGGACGCGGAGGTTGCTTCGGCCGCGCGCGGGGCTGATGTAAGCCTGCGCGGTGCTGTGCCGAAGCCCGGCACGCTGCGATGCCTGCACGGGGCTGACACCCTCGGCGAGTTCGCCGTTGGTGTCAGGGTTGAACGGTATGCCCGCCTCGACTGCGGACGCGATGAGCGCCTCGTTGGCGGGGTGACGCACGCGCACGAAGGACACCGACTGCGGGCCACCCTTGCCGCGAAAGACATCGGAGGCGCCCTCGAAATCCTCCATGCGCCGGAACACGGGCAGCACCGAGGCATAGTCCCAACCCGTCGCGCCCTCCCGGGCCCAGCGGTCGTAGTCGAGCCGGTGACCGCGCACGAACATCATGCCGTTGATGGAACTGCCACCGCCCAGCACCTTGCCCGCAGGCCAGAGGTGCACCTGCCCACCTAGCGTGGGGTCGGGTTCCGCGTTGTAGAGCCAGTTCATATCGGAGCGCGTGAAGGCGGGCATCTGCCCGGCCGGCACACGTGTGTAAGGGTGGTTATCGGCGCGTCCTGCATCGAGCAGCAGGACACGACAGGCGGGATTTTCGGACAGGCGTCCGGCCACTGCACAGCCTGCGGAACCGCCGCCCACCACGATGCAATCCCAGTTGCCTGAAGACTCAACCACTGCTGCCAGCCGCCATTCCACGGGACGCTGCGCCCCGGTGGCGCGCGTGAGCGACCACTCTATCCGGCGCCCGTGTGGGCGCCTATGCGATGCGATCTATTTGTTTTGCAAATGCCTGCGCTAACGCGGCCGGTCACCGAGGATGGTGGCCCGGTGCATCACGCGACGGTGCGGCACGTAATCGGCCGTGGCGTAGTGCTGCGTCAGGCGGTTGTCCCAGAAGGCGAGATCGAAAGGCTTCCAGCGCCAGCGCACGGTGAACTCGGGCTTCGCGACGTGTGCGGCCAGGAATTGCAGAAGCGCCGCGCTCTCGGCCTTCGAGAGTTCGCAGATACGCGTGGTGAATGAGGCGTTCACGAATATGCCCTGTCTGCCCGTCACCGGATGCGTGCGGATCACCGGGTGCACAACCGGCGGGTTTTTGCGCCGCGCCTCGGCAAGAGTCTCCCGCGCATCGGCCGTGCGCCCGTAGTCCTCGTCGGTGAAGGCGGCAGCGATGTCGTGCACGGCGCTCAGACCGCGCAGAAACGCCTGCATGGGCGCGGACAGCGCCTCGAAGGCTGCGATGCAACTCAACCAGAGCGTGTCACCCCCGTGCGGCGGCAGCACGCGCGCGGACAACAGTGCACCCATGGGCGGTGTCTCGATGAACGTGACGTCGGTGTGCCAGGTATCGGAATCGGGCGGATTGTGGTTGCCGGTATCGAGCACGATGATCTCGGGTGCCCCGGGCACCGAGGGATACACCGGGTGGATGTGAAGCGAGCCGAAGTGCGCGGCCAGATCACGGTGCTGCACGGGCGTGAGCGGCTGGTCCTCGAAGAACAGCACGTGATGCGTGTGCAGCGCATCGAGCAGCGCATCACGCTGTGAAGCGCTGATGCCGGCGCACAGGTCGACACCGCTCACGCGGGCGCCGATCGCGGGGGAGAGGGGCTCCAGTTGCATGCGGACCTCGGATGGATCTGTTGCCGCGACAGGGCGCGTACGAATCGCGAGTCTACTGCGGCGACCGGCCGCCCGGCAGCAGCCCCCAACCGGCGAGTGCGTCACGAATAGCCTCCTCTGAGAGACCCTCCGTAATGAACACCAATGTAGAGACCTCTGGTGCGCGCGCGCCAGCAGGCAATTCCACAGGCGCGTGAAGGTGGTGGTGCACCGCGTGCAGCGCCACGGGCAAGGGGTGATCGCGGAGTCTCAGCACGCCTTTCATGCGCAGGATGTGCTCACCTTGCAGCGTGAGCAGCGCGAGGAGGCAGGCATGGAGCCGCTCCCAGTCCACGGCCTGATCGAGCCTGATCGCAATGCTCTGGAGGGCCGCGCCATGACGCGCCTGCGCAGTTGCCGGCACCCGGAGCCACGACAGCGCGTCCGGCGCCGTCGCTGCGCCCGCCAGGCCCGCCCCGAACAGCCTCGCTGCCCGGGCAGGCAGGCTGCGGCGATTCAGGACAGGCGCGCGTGGGGCGAGCCGGCGGACGAGCCTTCTCACACGCGCGGCTGCAGCGGGATCCACCATGTCCGTCTTGGTGAGCACCACGCGGTCCGCGA
>JBILEG010000319.1:0-4432 GCA_044352225.1 Pseudomonadales bacterium
CCGAGGCGCTGGGCGACTTGTGCGGGCAACTGGTGTTTTTAGGCGGTGCGGTGGCGGGGCTGCTGGTGACCGACCCCCTGGCCGACAGCGTGCGCGCCACCCGCGACGTGGATGCGGTAGTGAGCGCCAGCCGGGCGATGTTTCACCGCATTGAGGAGCAGGTGGCCGAGCGAGGCTTCTTGCGCGATGCCAGCAGCGATGTCATTTGCCGCTGGGTGCACAAGGCCTCGGGCGTGCTGTTTGACCTGATGCCGGTGGAGCCCGGGGTGCTGGGCTTCAGCAACCGCTGGTACCCCTACGCCGCGCAGACGGCCGAGACGGTGGACCTGGGGGAGGGCGTCACGATCCGTTTGGTGAGCGCCGTGGCATTCGTGGCCACCAAGCTTGAAGCCTTCACCAGCCGCGGTGCGGGTGACTTCATGAGCAGCCACGACTTGGAAGATGTGTTGAACATCGTGGACGGGCGCGGGGAACTGGTGCTGGAAATGCGTGCCGCGCCGGCGGAACTGCGCCAGGCGGTGGCGGCCACGCTGGCGCCGCTGCTGGCGGACCCGGACTTTGCGAACGTGTTGCCGGGCTTGATTGCCGAGGCCGAGCGGGCCGGCTTGGTGATGGAGCGCCTGTGGGGCTTGACCCTGTGAGCCCGTGGACGCTGAGCCAGCGCAATCCCGGGTTCCGCGCGCGATGGATTGCCGCCCGGCCAGATCTTCTGCGGTATTGGCCTTGGCCGGTCCGCTGGCGAGCAAGGCCTCGACCAAGCCCCGCCCCCACCGTTCACGCCGGAGTGCTCGAGCAGGGATACGAGCAGGACGAGGAGTCCGGGTGGATCGCGCGGATCCGGCAAGAAGGATGGCTGAGGTCTCTCCAGTGATCGGGAGCTCCACTCCCCGGCCCGATGTCATCGTCATCGGCGGCGCCGCAACGGGCGCCTCGGTGGCCTTCCATCTGGCCGCCGATCCGGCGTTCCGCGGCCGCGTGCTGGTGCTGGAGAAAGACCCCTCTTACCGTTTTTGCGCTTCCGCGCTCTCGGCGGCCTCGATACGCCAGCAGTTCTCCACGGCGGTGAATATCCGTATGTCCCTGCACGGCATCGCTTTCCTGCGCGAGATCGGGCGGCATCTCGAGGTTGATGGCGAAGCGCCTGACATCGCACTCCGCGAGGGCGGTTATCTCTTCCTCGCCTCGCCCGAGGGTGCGGCCACGCTCGGCACCAACCACGCGCTGCAGACCTCGTTGGGCGCCGACATCCTGCTGCTCGACCCGGAGGCGCTGGAACAGCGTTTTCAGTGGCTCTGCACCGAGGGCCTTGCCGCCGGATGCTGGGGCCGCAGCGGCGAGGGCTGGTTCGATGGTTACGCCCTGATGCAGGCCTTCCGCCGGAAGGCGGTGTCGCTCGGCGTGGAGTACCGGGCCGCAGAGGTGCGGCGGGTGCTGCTCTCCGGTTCGCGTGTCTGCGGGGTGGAGCTTGCCGATGGCAGCCGCATCGACTGCGGCACGGTGGTGAACGCCTCGGGCGCGGACGGCGCACGCCTCGCCCGCACGGCCGGAGTCGATATTCCCGTGCACAACAAGAAGCGGATGATCTTCAGCTTCCGCGCCGAGGACGAGATCCGCGGCTGCCCGCTCCTGATCGATACCAACGGCTGCTACGTGCGCCCCGAGGGCGAGGGCTTCCTCTGCGGCACCGCGCCCGCACCGGAGAACGACCCGGACGCCGACGGCGATTTCACGGTCGACTGGTCGCTGTTCGAGGAGGTGGTCTGGCCCACCCTGGCGGCGCGGGTGCCGGCTTTCGAACGCATACGTCCCGGGCGGGCCTGGGCCGGCCACTACGATATGTGCGATTGGGACCACAACGTGCTGCTGGGCCCTGCACCCGGCATGGAGGGCTTGCTGCTGGCCAACGGCTTCTCCGGGCACGGCCTGCAGCAATCGCCCGCAGTGGGGCGTGCGATCGCCGAGCTCATCGTTCACGGCGGTTTCCAGGCGCTGGATCTCTCGGAGCTGTCGCCCGCGCGGGTTTTGGAGGGCCGCAGGGTGATTGAGGCAAATATCGTATAGCCCATCGCCTTTCCTGTTTAACTCGCGACCTTCCTCTGGCTAAAGTGCCCATCGCAGCGGCACCCCGTGCCGTCGCCGGTCCGCGTCTTCGCCCAAAGAGGTCTCCCAGCGTGAACTATGCATTTCACACGGCCTTGCTGTCCGTCGGCATGTTCTTCGGCATCGTGCTCATGCTCGAGATCGGGCGCCGCATCGGCGAAGCCCGGCGCGCGCGTAATCCCGGCGTAGAGATCAAGGGAAGTAGCGCAGCCGAAGGCGCGGTATTCGGGCTTCTCGGCCTGCTGATTGCCTTTACGTTCTCGGGTGCGGCCGCGCGGTTCGAGGACCGTCGCCACCTCATCACCGAGGAGGCCAACGATATCGGTACCGCCTGGCTGCGCGTGGACTTGCTCTCTTCGGGTGCGCAGCCAGGGATGCGCGATCTTTTCAGGCGCTATCTGGACGCCCGGCTGGAGTCCTACCGTCACGCCAGTGAGCCCGAGCGGGCGACTGCCGAATTCGCGAATGCCGCAGCGCTTCAGCAGGAGATCTGGTCTGCGGCCGTTGCTGCTGCCCGCGAGCCCGGCGCCAGCCCTGATGCCGGCAAACTGCTGCTGCCAGCGCTGAACGAGATGATCGACATCACCACCACACGGCTCGTTGCCACGCAGAACCATCCGCCAGCGGCGATATTCGCGATGCTGGGTGTGCTCAGCATGCTCGGTGGCTTGCTCATCGGCTACGACCAATCGGGCAAGAGCCACCGCGAGACCGTGCACATGCTGGTCTACGCGCTGATCATGTCGGGTGCGGTATTCGTGATCCTCGATCTGGAGTATCCGCGGATGGGGCTCATCCGCATCGACTCTGCCGACCAGATACTGCTCGATCTGCGATCAAGCATGGGTTGAACCCGCGGCGCGCAGTCGCAGTGGGTTGCTGCAGAGGCCGGGGCACCCGCTCAGATGATCTCGAGCTGTTGCACCAGTGATGCCCCTGCCAGCTCACGCTCGAGCCGGTGGAGTTCCGCTGCGATCAGCTCCGCGTTGCAGGACGCACCGCGGAGATCGAACACCAGCCTCGGGCATTTGCAGAGCCGCGCGTTGAAGTCGAACACGGCCTCGAGACAGCGGAGCAGGGCGCCCGGATCCGTGATGGGCGCCTGAACCAAGCGCGCAGGCAGCGCGCTCAGTTTGGCGATGGGCCAGAGGCAACCTGTGGCGTCCTCGGTGTTGACGCGTTCGCAGAAGAGCGTGCGCTCGGTGGCGTCGAGGCCCGCTGACGTCTCCATCAGCGCACCCAGTGCGCCCGCAGCTTCGTCAGCGAAGCCCACCACATGGACCCCGCCACCGCTCAGCGCGGCAGCGAGTTCCTCTGTGGCCCGCGCATCCGCGTGCATTCCCGGCCTCACGTGCGGCCAGAGGGTGGTGGCATGCGCTTGCCCTGTTCGAGTTTGCGTCGCAAAAACGAGGGCATTTCTGCTTCTTCCTTGAGCGAGAACCTCGGCTCGACGTCTTCGGACGAGGTGAGTCTCGAACTCATGGCCCGTGATTTGTAGACCGTTTCCTTGGCGAATTCCTCGGTGCGACGCGCCTCGGCGTGCACACGGAGCGCCTTCAGACCTTCCGCCACCCACGGGTTCTCGCCCGCTTCCTGCTCTGCCTTGCGCAGGATCCGGTCTACCTGGTCCCAACGGCCGCGGCGTGCCGCGGTGCGTGCCTCGAGTTGCAGTTCGGCGGCGCGCAGTTCCTGTGCTCGGGCCTTGACCCTCGCGTCCTCCGCGAGCGCCGAGAAGGCTCCTGCCGGCAGCGTTGGCAGCGAAATGGCCTGCTCCAGCATGAGTGTGCGGTCGGTCTGGCATTCGTCGAGGCTGACCGAGACGCGCAGGAGCTGATCGAGCGTCACACCCGGTCCGCAAAGACGCGCCGGCACGGTGATGGAGACCAGCGCCCAGCCCTCGGCGCCGAAGGCGAGGTCCGGCATGGCCCAGCGGCCGTCGTTCTCTTGCGCGTAGTCGTTAAGCACTTTCGCCTTGATGCCCTCGGGCGTCTGCAGCGACAGGCGCAGCTTGCGGGCGCAGAGCGCACGCATCAGTTCGAACTCCGTGGTGAAGGGGTCGAGCAGGTCCTCGGCGGTATCGCCGTAGTAGCCCTGGCCCTGGCCGGCCTTGGCCATACCCATCATCAGGTCTTCGTTGAAGCCGTTGCCGAGGCCGCAAGTAGAGGTGCTCACGCCCGATGCCGCCATGGTGCTCACGTGGGGCGCAATATCCTCCAGCGAGTCCGGGCCCTCGTTGGCGCAGCCGTCAGACAGCAGCATTACCCGGCTGATGTAGTCGTCGTTCGCACCGAGCGCCGCCTGTTCTGCACCCGCCAGCCAGCCGGCGAAGAGC
>JBILEG010000320.1:0-4406 GCA_044352225.1 Pseudomonadales bacterium
CAGGCCGCTGATGGACGCCATAGGCAGAAACAGCACAAAGGGCTTTTCAGAAAACGCACGGAACCCGTGGTGGCGGTAAAACCGTGCAGATGCTTCGTCTTTCGCATCAACAATCAATGCGAAGGCAGCGATGTCCGCGTTGGCGGAGCGTCGGAGCGCGTCGGCAAGAAGGGCCGCGCCCAAGCCTCGCCCCTGAAAGCCCGTGTCAATTGCGAGCCGACCCAGACGTACGGCAGGAACCGTAGGGTAGCGCGGCAATTTCTTCGAGAGATCCCGTGGAAGATCCGACAACACGATGCCTGCCGCAGCAAGCGTGTAGAAGCCGGCGATACGGCCCCCTGCGTCAGTGGCCACGAAACAGGCCGCGATGCGGCGCCTGATGTCTTGGCCAACCTGCTCCCTGAAGTACGTATCGAGTGGCCCGACTCCACAAGCGAAGCCACGACGGTCGGACGCAGGATCAAGGGCCGAGATGCGAAACACGGCAGCCTTCAGGTCTTCAGGAGTTTGTTTGCTCTCGAAAATGCGCGTTTAAGAGCCGCATTGGGCTTCGGCGGTGTGATGAGGGCATTCGCAAACGCCTCCTGATCAGCCACGGCCAACCGAAGGTTATCGACTTGTTCGATTGCTTCGGCCGCTGCGCGTTGCAGCGCATGCACGACGAAATCGGTAACCGTGCGGCCCTGAAGCTCTGCGGCACGCTTCACGGTGGAATGCAGCTCGTGACTGATCCGCGCCTCGAGACGGGCGGGTGGGCGATTGGCTCGATTGCGGGGCGTTGCAGCGCTGCGGACGGTCATGCGGGACTCTCTTCCATGTCAGCGCCGAGTGTACGGCAGATTGCCGGAATCAGGCCACACCTCGTACCCCTTCAGCAAAAGTGAGAGCGGAAGCGGCGACCGCCACCCTCTGGCCACCCGCCCCATTTCTGATTAACGTGCGCGTTCCCGCTTCACGGTGAATCGCGTGCGACCTTACCTTCTCGCCATCGGCCTTTTGCTCGCGCTTGCAGGCGCCATCGGGGGCTACCAGTACCTGCGGTTCGCCAAGCTGGCGGCCATGGATTTCTCGCCGCCGCCAGTGACGGTGGACGTGGCCGCCGCCAGCACGGAAGAGCGCGTGAGCAGCCTGTCCTCGGTGGGCACCCTGAAGGCCGTGCGTGGCGTGAACCTCACCGCGGAAACCAGCGGCCAGATCACGACCATCAGTTTCGATTCCGGCCAGCGCGTGGAAGCAGGCCAGGTGCTGCTGGTGCTGAACGACGAGGTCGAGCAGGCCGCACGCAAGCGCCAGCTCGCCACCCTCGAACTGGCAAGCCTCATCTTCAAGCGTGACCAGCGCCTGATCGGCCAGAAGTCCATCTCGCAGTCCCAGTTCGACACCACCCGCGCGGATCTTGCCCGCGCCCAGGCAGAGCTCTCGGAAACCGAGGCCCGCATCCGCAACAAACGCATCCACGCGCCCTTCGGCGGCACGGTGGGCATACGTCACGTGGACCTCGGCGATTATGTCGAGCCGGGGGATCTGATCGCCTCGCTGCAGGACGGTGCCGATCTCGATGTGGATTTCACCCTGCCCGCGCGTTTCGTGCCGCAGCTGCACCCCGGGCAACCCGTGGGCATACAGGTTGATGCCTTCCCGGGCAAAACCTTCACCGCCGCGCTGCAGGCGATCGACAGCGCCGTGGATGCAGGCACGCGCAACATCCTGCTGCGCGCAAGGCTGCAGCAGCACCAGGGCCTGCTGCCGGGCATGTTCGCCACGATCAGGCTCGACCTGGGGCAGAAGGAAACCGTTGTCGTGGTGCCCGAGAGCGCCCTCACCTACTCCCTGCAAGGTGACACGGTCTATGTGCTCGAAGACGCCAGCGGCGGCGGCCTCACGGCCAATGCACGCATCGTCAAACCCGGCGACACCGTCGAGGGCCGCATCGCCATCCTGAGCGGCCTCAAGGCCGGCGAGCAGGTGGTGACCTCCGGGCAGAACAAGCTCTTCCGCGGCGTGAAAGTGCTGACCGGCACGGCGCCCTGACCGGCATGCAGTTCACCGACATCTTCATCCGCAGGCCGGTACTCGCCATCGTCGTGAGCTGTCTGCTGCTGATGCTGGGGCTGCAGGCGGGCAACCAGCTGCAGCTGCGCCAGTTCCCCGACGTCGAGAAAAGCCTGGTGGTGGTGCAAACCGCCTACCCCGGTGCCAGCGCGCGCACCGTGCAGGGCTTCGTGACCGAGCCGCTGCAGCGGCGCATCGCGGCGGCCGAGGGCGTGGACTACATGACCTCGCGCAGCGACCCGGGCGTCTCGTACATCGAGGTGCACGCACGCCTCGGCGAAGACGCCGACGCGCTGATGACCGGAATCATCGCCAAGATCAACGAGGCCCGCTTCGAGCTCCCCCGTGAGGCCGAAGACCCGGTGGTGACGAACTCGCTGGGCGATGACGCGATGATGTACATCGCCTTCCTGAGCGAGCAGATGTCGCTCGAACAGATCGCCGATTACATAACCCGCAGCGTACAGCCGGAGCTGAGCACCATCGAAGGCGTGGGCGAAGCCAGGGCCTATGGCCGCCACGGCTTTGCGATGCGCGTGTGGCTCGATCCGGACCGCATGGCCGCGCACGCCGTGACCGCCACCGATATAAACACCGCGATCCGCGCGCAGAACTACGTCTCTGCCGCCGGCAGCACGCGCGGTGAAATGGTGCGCACCAGCGTGGACGCAGAGACCGACGTGCAGACGCCCGAGGGCTTCAGCGACATCGTGGTGCGGCAGGAAGGCGAGCGCCGCGTGCGCCTGGGCGATGTGGCGGAGCTCGCGCTCTCGAGCGAAGACGATGAGTTCCTTGCCTTCTCGAGCGGGCGCGGCACCGTGTACATGTCGATCACGCCCGCGCCCGGCGCCAACCCGCTCGAGGTGGCCACGCGCGTCAAGGCTGCCGTGGAAGGCATGAGAGACCAGCTGCCGGCCGATCTCGACATCCTGATCGACTCCGACTCGTCCATCTTCATCACCGAGGCACTCCGGCAGGTAGGCGTGACGCTGCTCGAGGCCACGGGGATCGTGATGCTGGTGATCCTGCTGTTCCTGGGCTCGCCGCGCGTGGTGATGATCCCGCTGGTGGCTATCCCGCTCTCGCTGGTGGGCGTGCTGTTCCTGGTGTGGATGATGGGTTTCTCGGTGAACCTGCTCACGCTGCTCGCGATGGTGATCGCGATCGGGCTGGTGGTGGATGACGCCATCGTCGTGGTGGAAAACGTGCACCGCCACATCGAGGCGGGCATGACGCCGCTGGATGCGGCGCTGCAGGGCGCGCGCGAGGTAGCCATGCCCGTTATCGCCATGACGCTTACGCTGGCCGCGGTGTACGCGCCCATCGCCTTCATGGGCGGACTGACCGGTGTGCTGTTCACCGAGTTTGCGCTGACGCTGGCAGGTGCGGTGCTGGTGTCGGGGATCATCGCGCTCACGCTGAGCCCCGTGATGTGCTCTCGCATGCTCGAAGACCATGACCACCAGGGGCGGTTTGCGGTGTGGCTGGATGCGCGCTTCACGGCGCTGCACGAGGCCTATCGCCGCTTGCTCTCGCAGTGTCTGGCAAACCGCGGCGCGGTGTTGCTGTTCGCGGGTGGCATCCTCTTCAGCCTGCCCCTGCTCTTCGCCTTCGCGCAGCGCGAACTCGCGCCCGAGGAAGACACCGCCAGCCTCTTCGTGGTGGGCACGCCGCCGGACCATGTGAGCATCGACTACGTGAACAGCTTTGTGGATGACATGGTGGCCGTGTGGCGGGCCGTGCCGGAGGTGGCGCGCTCGTGGCAGGCGAACGAGGCATCGCAGGTTTTTGGCGGGCTGGAACTGCTGCCGTGGAGCCAGCGCGAGCGCACACAGAACGAAATACAGACAGAGCTTCAGGCGAGTTTCCGCAAGGTAAGCGGGCTCGATCTCTTCACCTTCGCGCCGCCCTCCCTGCCCGGATCGGACGCGGGCCTGCCGGTGAATTTCGTGATTGCCTCGACGGTGGATTACGCCGAGCTCGATCGCGTGGCCGAAGAGGTGCTGGGCAAGGCACGCGAATCGGGGTTGTTCGTCTTTGTGAACAAGAGCCTGCGCTACTCCCGCCCCGAGATGAGCGTGGCGATCGACCGTGACCTTGCCGCGCGGCTGGGTGTCTCGATGGCCGACATCGGCGAGACACTGCAGACCATGCTGGGCGGCGTGGAAGTGAACCGCTTCAGCCTTGAAGGCCGCAGCTACAAGGTGATCCCGCAGGCGCAGCGCGGATTCCGGCTGAGCCGTGAGGCACTCGAGCGCTATTACGTGCGCACCACCGGCGGCGAACTGGTGCCGCTCTCGACGCTGATCCGGCTGGACGCGCGCGTGGAGCCCAACTCGCTCTCGCAGTACCAG
>JBILEG010000321.1:0-4382 GCA_044352225.1 Pseudomonadales bacterium
CAGAACTGTTGCGACTTGCGGGTGAGCACGGGCAGCGCTTGCCGGAAGGCGCCTCTCTGCGCAACTGCGTTGCGACTGAGCAGGCCGCTGTAAGACTGCTGCGGCGTGCGCGCGTGCTGCCGGCAGCTCTCGCCGCGCGGGTGCCTGCCGGCAACGCGGCAGCGGTTGAAGCAGCAGTGCGAGAGGGAGAGTTCCTGCGCGTGCCCCTCGAGGAAGCGCTCGCACTCTGCGACGGGGCCCCGCGGCTCGTCCGTGCCGGCGATGCACGTGTGCCGCTCGCGCACGGTGTGGACAGCCGCTTCGTGCTGTTCCGCGAGCGCGACGGATTGCAGGAACACGTTGCGGTGCTGGTGGGTGATCCCGCGCACTGGCCCGAGGCCGTGCCGGTGCGCCTCCACTGCGCGTGCCTCACCGGGGATGTGTTCGGCAGCCAGCGCTGCGACTGCGGTGAGCAACTGCAGCGCAGCATAGCCACCATCGACGCCCAGGGCGGAGGCATCCTGCTTTATCTCGCACAGGAGGGGCGTGGTATCGGTCTCGCGAACAAGCTGCGCGTCTATCGTCTGCAGGACGAAGGTCTCGATACGGTCGATGCGGATCGCACGATCGGCTTCGGCGACGACGAGCGGGATTACCGTATCGCGCACGACATGCTCGCTGCTCTCGGTGTGCCACGCGTGACCTTGCTCACGAACAACCCGGCAAAGATCGCAGCTCTCTGTGAAGCCGGCACCGAGGTCACGAACCGCCAGCCGCTCTTCGGACCGCTCACCCTGCATAACCGCCGCTACCTGTCGGCCATGGCAGATCGTCAGGGCCACCTGCTGCATGCCTTGCTCGATGATCCGGCGGAGCCCGCGCCGGCGATTGCCCCGGATGCGGGGCGTGGATGATCCCTCCGGTGGTGCGGCGCTCAGTCGCGCGGCTCCAGACGCGAGAGCGCGAAGTCGAAGCTCTCTTCGATGACCCGTGCGAGTTTGCTGCCGTAGTGACGGACCAGGCGCTTGCCGAGCGCAGCACTCGCGAGGCGCGCATCGCCCGTGGTGCCGCCCGGGTGAAGGTCTTCGGCCATCCAGGCGAAACCCGCCTCGGCCTCGGGGCCGAGCACCTGTCCTGCCTCGGCCATCTCCTCGCCGAGGCTGTGCGCCTGCGGGAGCCGGTCGAGGCGCACCGCTTGCGGCGCCAGGTGCAGCATCATGGCTGTCTCGAGCGCGCCGCCGTGCAATCCGTGGCGCAACTCTGCATCCGGCAGCGCATCTGCCGGTGCCGCGATCATGAAGTAGTTCGCGCGTACCACCAGCATGTTCCGCGATTCACGAAGCGCCAATGCCGCGAGGTCCACGAGGGCGCGGTTTCCGCCGTGTGCGTTCAGCAGCACCAGGCGCCTGAAGCCCGCGCGCGCGACGCTCTCGCCGATCTCGGTCATCACGGCGAGCGCAGTCTGCGGCGAGAAGCTGAGCGTCCCCGGGAAATGCGTGTGCTCGAGGCTCATGCCCACGGCGAGTGGCGGGAGCACGCACACGGGTACGTCCGTGCGCACCTGCTCCAGCGCCTCTGCGCTGAGGCCGAGCGCGATATCGAGATCCGTGGAGAGCGGCAAGTGCTCGCCGTGCTGCTCGATCGCGGCAAGCGGCCAGAGCACAACCGCGCCCGCTGCCGCCAGCGCCGCGAGGCCCTCGGGGGTCTGATCCTGCCAGCGCGTATGAAGGTCGGTGTGCGGCACGCGATGCGTCCTCGGAGGTGGGTGTGCTGCGTGCCCTCGGCCGGCGCGCGAGCCCATGCTAAACAAGCGGGAGGCGAAGGGCGATGAGCAGGTTGCGTGGCTGGCCTCTTGTGCGGCTCGGACTTGCGCTACTCGGGCTGAATGCGCTCCTCACCTTCGCGAACCTCTGGCCGGGGATTGGCGTGGTGCCGCAGTTCCGGGTGTCGGTGGAGCTGGCCTTGCTGGTGGTTGTGCTCGCCCTCTGTGTGCGGTTCGCTCGCGGTCCCTCGCCGCGGATGGCCGGTGTCCTGGCCGTGATCCTCAGCTTTGGCGTGCTGTGGCGGTACGCGGATGTCACGAGCCGCGCGTTGCTCGGGCGCCCCGTGAATCTCTACTGGGACGGGCAGCATGCCTGGCAGGTGCTGCGCATGGCTGGCGCGGAGCAGGCGTGGTTCGCGTTGGGTGGAGGCTTGCTGGCGGCGGTGCTGCTGATCGGGCTGCTGTTCCTGTTGTTGCGTACCCTGATCCGTTGGACCGCGCAGGGTCTTCATCACTCGCCCGCGCAACCGGCGTTGCCGCTGGCAGCGCTCCTGCTCGTACTCGCGTGGACCGTTGCGCCACGACTGGGCTTATCTGTGCATCAGGTTTTCGCCGAGCCCGTCTCGGGCAGCGTGGCAAAACAGGCTCGCGCCATGGCGCGTTCGATCTCTCCCGAGCGGCTCGACGCCTCGCTGCCGGCAAGCCCCGCGTTCGACAGGGATCTGTCGGTGCTCGGCGGATCCGACGTGGTGGTGCTGTTCCTCGAGGCCTACGGTGCGATCACGCTGGACGATCCGCATATCCGGGCATCACTCGCGCCTGCGCGTGAGGTGCTGGCGCGCGCCATTTCCGGCAGCGATCGCAGCGTGGTGTCTGCCCGCGTCGTCTCACCGACCTTCGGTGGCGCCTCATGGCTCGCGCATGCGGCGCTGCTCTCCGGGCTCGACACCCGCGAGCCTGATGTCTACGCGGGGCTGCTGCGCAGCCGCCGCTCATCGCTGGTGTCGCATTTCTCCGCGGATGGCTACCGCACCGTCGCGTGGGTGCCGGGGATCCAGCGACCGTGGCCTGAAGGCCGGTTCTGGGGCTTCGATCGCTATGGCGAACTCGACACCCTCGGCTACCGGGGGCCAGGCTTCGGCTATTGGCAGGTGCCCGACCAGGCGGCGATGGCGCTGCTCGAGCGCGACGAGCTTTCCGCAGCCGCCCGGCACGGCTCACCGGCGCCGCGTTTCGTGATGTTCCCGACGGTGAGCACGCACGCGCCTTTTGCGCCTCTCGCACCGCTGGTGTCCGACTGGGCAGCGCTTGCCGCCGGCACGGCCTACACGCCTGCCGAGCGCGAGGCCGCACTCGCGGTGCCGGAGGATTGGACGCAGCCAACGCCCCAGTACATCGCAGCCTTCCGGTACACGCTCGGCTGGCTCGCGGGCTTCATTGCGGAGCGAGCCGATCCTGATCTCGTGCTGATCGTGATCGGCGACCACCAGCCCATCGGGGCGGTGACCGGGCCCAGCGCTCCCTGGGATGTGCCGGTGCACGTTGTCAGCCGGAACACGGAGCTTCAGCTGCGGTTGCGCGGCGAAGGTTTCGTGAACGGACTGCAGCCGCCCGATCGGCCGCTTGCCCCCATGCAGGCGCTCACGCCGCTGTTGTTGCGGGCTTTCGGCAACCCTCTGCACGCGCCCGGTCCCTGAACTGCAACCGCGGTGCTTTCCGGCGCTGCGGCGAGAGACCGACACTGACGCCATCCAACCCGGCTATCCTTGCCCGGGATACATCGGTCCAACGGAGGTGTTTGCCGATGGGAGAGCAGCGGTCTGAGACACACGCCGGGCAGGTACTGCTGGTCGTGGGCGGGACGGGTGCCATTGGCGCCGCCGTCGGCATGGCATTCGCCCGTGCGGGGGGACAGGTGATGTTGGCGGGGCGGAACCGGGCTGCGGCCGAGTCTGTCCTCGGTGAGATGCAGGGCCTGACCCACGGGGCTGATTTCGTCGAGGCCGATGTGACGTGCTCCGCCGACATGGAGCGGGCCGTCGCGGCAACGCTGGCGCGGTTTGGCCGTCTCGATTGTGCGTTCAACAATGCCGGCTGGGAGGGTAACGCCTCCGAGACGGCGGACATCGCAGAGGCAGACTGGGCCAGGATGCTGGATGTCAAACTGAGCGGTGTGTGGCGTGGCATGAAGTACCAGCTCCGCCACATGGCGGGGCAGGGTCGGGGCTCGATCGTGAACATGGCGGGCAGCTGGGGCTTGCAGGGAGCACCCCTCTACGGCGCCTACTGCGCGGCCGCGCACGGTATCGTGGGTCTCACCCGCACCGCGGCCCTCGAGTATGCGGGCCGGGGCATTCGCATCAATGCGGTGTGTCCCGGCGCAGTGGATACCCCCATGCTGGGTCGCATGTTCGGCGGCGATACGGCTGCGATGGCGGGTTATGGCGCAAGCCTGCCGATGGGACGCCTGGCGCGCCCCGATGACGTCGCGGGAGCAGTGCTCTGGCTTTGCTCGGATGCAGCCGCTTATGCAACCGGTCAAGCGATCGGACTGACGGGTGGCACATGAGCCGTGAGCGGCGCCCGGCGCGAGCCGATCAGCGCTGCGTGTGTCGCCCCTCGCCTTCCGTGCGGGTGAGCG
>JBILEG010000323.1:0-4368 GCA_044352225.1 Pseudomonadales bacterium
CCTGCCGTACCGATATGGCCGATAACGGCCAACACCACGTCCTTTGCCGTCACGCCAGCGCCAAGGCGCCCGTCGACCCGGATCAGCATGTTCTTCATTTTGCGAGTGACGAGGCACTGCGTGGCCAGCACATGCTCGACCTCGCTGGTGCCGATGCCCTGCGCCAGGCACCCGAGGGCACCGTGCGTGGAGGTGTGCGAGTCGCCACAGACGACGGTCATACCGGGAAGCACCGCCCCGGTCTCGGGCCCCATGACGTGGACGATGCCCTGCCGGAGGTCAGCGAGCGGGATCTCGTGGATACCGAACCGCTTGCAGTTGTCGTCCAGGGTCTGAAGCTGTATGCGCGAGACCTCGTCGCTCATCGCCGCGTAGCCGCCGCGTCGCTCCTCCGGGTCGGTGGAGACGTTGTGATCGGGGACTGCGATGTTGGCCGCGAGACGCCAGGGCGATCGGCCGGCCATCGCCAGGCCCTCGAAGGCCTGCGGCGAGGTCACCTCGTGGATCAGATGCCGGTCTATGTAGAGCAATGCCGTACCGTCGTCGCGCTGATGCACGAGGTGGGCGTCCCAGAGTTTGTCGTAGAGCGTGCGCGCCATTGCGGCCTCCCGGTCGGTGTTATCCGCAGTCTAGTGAAGCGCCAACGGATAACACAAATTCATGTTTTTCATATTAAGGATTCCATGATCGAATTCGAATACAGCCAAGACGGGGAGCAGCATGGACACACAGACACTTCTGGCCTTTGTCGCCGTCGCCGATACAGGCTCGTTTTCCCTCGCCGCCGAAAGGCTCCGCATCACCCAACCGGCCGTGAGCAAACGCGTGGCAGCACTCGAGGCGTCGCTGGGCACCCGGCTCTTCGACCGCGTGGGCCGGAGCGTTGCACCGACAGAGGCCGGGAACACGCTGCTACCGCGGGCCAACCGGATCCTTCGGGAAATGGCCGATGCGGAGCGCTGCCTGCGCGACATCGACGGCGCCATCAGCGGGAAACTGGGAATCGGTACCAGCCACCACGTGGGACTGCACCGGCTACCCCCGGTGCTGCGACAGTTCGCGCGCAACCATCCGGAGGTGGAACTCGAGATCCGGTTCATGGATTCCGAGAAGGCACACGAGGCCGTGGCTGCCGGCCGGCTGGAGCTCGCCGTTGTGACGTTGGACCCGGAAGGTGACGACGCGCGGATCCAGGCCACACGGGTCTGGGACGACCCCTTGTCGGTCATGGTCGCCCGCGACCATCCACTCGCCGGACTGAGCACCGTGGGGGTGCAAGCGCTGTCGGTCTGGCCTGCGGTGCTGCCGGGGCCCGGCACCTATACGGGTCAGATCCTGCAGTCGCTCTTTGCGGCTCGCGGCGTTCGGCTGAACATCGGCATGTCGACCAACTACCTCGAAACCCTGCGGATGCTCGCGGCCATTGGTCTGGGCTGGTCGGTGCTGCCTGACACCATGCTGACGCCCGAACTGGTCCGGTTGGAGCTCGAAGGTGCAACCATGCACCGCGAACTGGGGCACGTGGTGCACAGGGGCAGGAGCCTGTCGAACGCTGCGCGGGCCCTGCTCGCGCTGCTCGATGCCGAGGCAGCCGCTCAGGGAAACTGAGCAGCAGCGACTGCGAGCGCGGCGGGCGTGTCGATATCGAGCTGCACACCCGGGTCATCCACATCGAGAAAACAGGCGCTGGACGCCTCTGCCACGATGAGAGAGCGCCCACCGCTCTCGCCGTGCAGAGCGGCCAGAGCAGGAAACAGCCGCCGGGGGAAACCCACCGGATGCCCCCACTCTCCGCCGTAGCACGGGACCACGATCCGGTCGAGGAGGGCCTCACGCACGACAAGGGCGGTCTCCCGACGCACGAAGGGTTTGTCCGCCAGCGCCACGAGACAGCCGTCCCATTCCCCGGGCAGGACGCGTGCCGCCGACGCCAGCGAGGCGCCCATCCCCTCAGCCGAGTTTTCGGCCCGGATCACCTTCCACCCGGGCAACAGCGCCGCGAAACGCTCTGGCGAGTCATCGCAGCCGACCACGACGATGCACTCATCGACGGCCTGCGCAAGCACCCGCGCCGAGCGGGCGATGAGGGTGTCGCCCGCCTGCAAAAGGGCGAAGCGCTTGTCGGAACCGAAACGCCGCGCGCTACCTGCGGCGAGCAGGATCCCTCCGATACGGGCACGGCTCACGGCGCGTGCGCACCTGCGCGCCGCAATTCGATCAGTTCCGCCAGAATCGCAATGGCGATCTCCAGCGGTTGCTTGCTGCCGATCGGAAGCCCGACCGGTGCATGCAGCCGCGCGATCTGCTCCTCGGCGAGGTCGAGTTGACGCAGGCGCTCGCGCCGCTTGGCAGAGGTTCTCGGCGAACCCAATGCGCCCACGTAAAAGGCGTCCAGGCCGAGCGCCTCCATCAGCGCCATGTCGTCGATGCGAGGATCGTGCGTGAGCGTGATGACCGCTGTGTACCGGTCCACGGCCGCCGCACGCAGGAAATCGTCTGGCATTGCGCAGACGAGCTCGACCTGGGGGCCTCGCCAGGCATCGATCGCCTGGCGACGGGGGTCGCAGACCACGACGCGGTAATCGAGCATGCTCGCAAGCAGCGACAGGCTCTGCGCGAGTTGCCCTGCACCGACCAGCAGCAAACGGAACCTCGGACCGAGGGTGTGGCGCAGCACCCCATCCGTCATGGCGAGGGGCTCGACTCCCTCGATATCGGTGGCACGGCACATGCCATCGCTCAGGTGAACCTCCCGCATGACGCACCGACGAGCGGCGAGTGCGCCCAGCAGCGCGTCGATGTGCGCACCGTGCGTGTCCTCCCGCATCGGCTCCACCAGCACGCTCAGGCGTCCCCCGCAGGGCAGACCGAGACGCTCGTTTTCTTCCGCGCTCAGACCGTAGCTGCACACCTCGGGGCCAGTGGTCGCCACCCGTGCGCTGCGTAATCGCTCGATCAGATCTTCCTCCACGCAACCGCCCGAGAGAGAGCCTGACTGCGGCCCCCCGGATGCGCAGGCCATCAGGGTGCCCAGCGGTCGTGGACTTGAACCGGCGATCTCGACGATCGTGCAAAGCCACGCGGTTTCACCCGTGCGAAGCCAGGCCCGGAGCGTCCCGAGGACCTGTTCCTCGGCGGATTCGATGTGCATCTCGATTCGTCCCTCTGCTGCTCAGAAAATGCCCATTGCCAGGCCGGCGGCCAGCGCGGCGCCGGTTTCCCGCGCACGCAGGAGTGCGCCCTCGTCCGGCACGCCGCGGATCAGCAGCGCCTCCGCCACCTCGCGCATCGGATACCCGCGCAGGATGCGTTGCATCTGCCGCAAGGCTCCCGAGCCGTCGTTGCCTGCGCTGACGAGGATCGCGCAGGACCAACTCTGCTGCGCGCCCTGCAGGGCGTAGAAGGTCCGGTCCAGGAAGTCCTTCATCCCTCCCGACATGTAGCCGAAATTTTCCGGCGTGCAGAACACCACAGCCTGTGCGCGTCGCAAGTCCGGGACGCCAGCCTCCAGCGCGGGCAGCAAGCGGGTCTTGCATTGCGGCTCCGTACTCGCGCCCTCGAAAACCTCTCGGGCAAGACGCGCCGTGGACCCGCTCTGGCTATGGTAAACAATCAGCAATTCCCTCATGCACGGCCCTCGCCGCGTGAGCCCTGCCATCCTTCCAGAGCACCCAGAACCACGAGAAGACCGACCAGATCCGCAGCCAGATCCAGTACCGAAAACTCCCGCCATGGCAGCCACCACTGCACGCACTCGATCAGCAGGCCGTAGCCGAGCAGCACGGGCAGCACCCACCGCCAGCGCGCACGCTCCGGCATGGCGGCACAGCCGAGCAGCCCCAGAAGTGCAAACGCCAGCACATGCTGCAGCTTGTCGTTCAGACCGGCCGCTGCTGTGGTGCCCGGATCGATCACAGAGCCCACGGAAACCGCTACCAGAGCTGCGAGCAATCCGGCACGGGCGAGCAAGCCGCCCGGCTTGGGCCGTGTGTACAGGAAACGCCTCATATCGGGGCCGCCCGCCTTACAGTGCGGCCACGGCGGCAAGACCACGTTCTATGCACCAATATGCCGAAAGCACACCGATCAGGTAGACGGGAACCCATCCAAGCCACGCATGGCGCACCAGGGGCGTACGCCTGAAAGCCGCAGCGAGCAGCATCGCCATGGCCACGAATGCGAGCTGACCGGCTTCGATGCCGACGTTGAAACTCAGCAATGCCAGGGGAATCTCTCCCTCGGGCAGACCCGCTTCCCGCAAGGCACCCGCGAAACCCATCCCGTGCAGAAGACCGAAGAGCACGGCCGCGCCCCATGGATAGCGTCGCAGGAGGTGAGCACCTTGCAGATCCCCGCGACCCAGCTCCA
>JBILEG010000525.1:0-2652 GCA_044352225.1 Pseudomonadales bacterium
GGGCAGCAGCGCCACCACAAGATGCTGCGGCGGCAACGCGGGGAAGAGGATCGTGGCGGCAATACCGGCCGCGGCAGCAAGCATCCGTGCGTGCATGAGGGGCGTCCCGTCCGTGGGTGCGCATGGGCCGTATTGGGCCGCGTCAGCACGGCAAAATCAAGCCCGTCTCACTCGTGGCGCAGGATCTCTGCAGGCTGCATGCGCGCCGCCCGCCACGACGGGTACACGGTGGCGAGGAAGCTCATCGCAAAGGCGACGCTGCACACGAGTGCCACATTGGCGAAGGACAGGTCCGAGGGCAGGTAACTCACGGGATAAACCGCCGCGTCGAGGAAGCGCACGCCGAACGCACGCTCGACCGCGTCAACGGCGTCCGTGATCACCAGCGAGAGCCCGGCACCCACGGCACCACCCACTACCGTGCCGGCAAGTCCGATCAGGCTGCCCTGGATCACGAACACCGCCATGATCGTCGCCGGGCTTGCCCCCAGTGTGCGGAGGATGGCGATGTCACCCTGCTTGTCTTTCACGATCAGGAACAGCGTGGACACCACGTTGAAGGCGGCTACCGCGACGATCAGGAAGAGCAGCACGCCAACGAGGTTGCGCGACATGCGGATCGCCTCGTGGAGGTTGCCGTGCGTGCGTGTCCAGTCGAAGCCGCGGAATCGCGGCCCGAGGCCCTGCTCCACTTCCAGACGGATCCGGGGTGCGGCAAAGAGATCACGCACCTGGAAGCGCACACCCTGCGCCGTGCCGGGGCTGCCGCGCAGGCGCGAGGCCAGCCCGAGCGAGGTGAGCGTGAGAAGGTTGTCGACCTCGGTACCGGTGGAGAAGGTGCCGGCGACAAGCACACGCTGCGTACGCGGCAGGAGTTGCCCGCGCGCATTCAGCTCCGGGACCAGAAGGAGTACGTGTTCGCCGACCTGCGCACCCAGCGTTGCCGCCACCGAGGCGCTCAGCACCACCGCCGGCGCATCGCCGGAGAGCTGCGCAAGCGAGCCCGCAGAGGCATAGCTGCCGATCACGGAAATGCGCTGCTCGCTGTCGGGATCGATGCCGTGCACGAGCGCGGGCAGCGCCTTGCCGCGGAACATCAGCAGACCCTGCACATCGGCATAGGGCGCGGCGGCGCGCACCTCCGGATGGGCCTCGACGGCCTCCACGAGGCCACGCCACTCCTCGAGCGGCTCGGCGGGCTGGATGCTCACATGCGGCACCAGGGCAAGGATCCTCTCCTGCAACTCGCGCTCGAATCCGTCCATCACCGACAACACGAGCACGAGCAACGCCACGCCGAGCACCAGCCCGGCGCTGGAGACCCGGGAGATGAAGGCCACCAGCGCGCCACGCTGCGAGCGCCCCGCGTAACGCAGCCCGACCGCGAGAACGAAGCGCCAGGGCAGCTTCACGGCGCGTCCGGATGCAAGCGGCCACCCGAGAGACGCAGCACCCGGTCCATGCCGCCGGCGAGACCGCGATCGTGCGTCACCACCACGAAACTGGTGCCGCCACCACGGTTCAGCTCGTCCATCAGGGCGTGTATGCCAGCGGCAGTGGTCTCGTCCAGGTTGCCGGTCGGCTCGTCCATCAGCACGCAGCGCGGATCCGACACCAGCGCCCGCGCGATCGCCACACGCTGGCGCTCGCCGCCCGAGAGCTCGGCCGGCTTGTGATCCAGACGCGCACCCAAGCCCACGCGGGCCAGCATGTCGCGGGCCTTTTTCGCGGCATCGCGCGGATGCTCCCCGCGGATCAGCAGGGGCATGGCGACGTTCTCCTCTGCGTCGAACTCGCCGAGCAGATGATGGAACTGGTAGACGAAGCCGAGCGCACGGTTGCGCAACCACCCGCGCTCGCGTTCATTCAACGCGCTGATGCGCTTGCCTTCCACCCACACCTCGCCGGTGTCGGGCACATCGAGTCCGCCGAGCATGTTCAGCAAGGTGCTCTTGCCGGAACCGGACTGCCCCACGATCGCCAAGCGCTCACCCCGACGGACTTCGAGCTCGAGTGCGTCGAGTACACGCACCGCCGAGGGGCCCTCGCGGTAGGACTTGCAGAGCGCCCGGCAGGCGAGCACCACCTCGGCCGCGTTCTCACTCATAGCGCAGGGCCTCCGCAGGACCGATGCCCGCCGCACGGCGGGCGGGAAAGAGCGTGGCAAGCACGCAGAGAAGGAGCGCGACAACGCTGACCAGCGCCACGTCGGCGCCCTGCAGCTGCGAGGGCAGATAACTGATGAAATACACGTTCGGATCGAAGAGCCTGAGCCCCAGGAGTTCTTCGCACCACGCGAGGATGGCGCCGGCGTGCAGCGCGAGCGGTATGCCCGCGGCAAGCCCCGCCGCGATCCCCGCCACCCCGGTCAGCGTTCCCTGCGCAGCGAAGATCGCCATGATCTGGCCGGGCGAGGCGCCCATGGTGCGCAGCACGGCGATGGCACCGCGTTTCTCCGCAACCACCATGGTGAGAATCGAGACGATGTTGAAGGCCGCCACGGCCACCACCACCATGAGCAGCAGCGTGACCATGCGCTTCTCCATGCGCACCGCGCTGAAGAGCGTTCCCTGGGTGCGGCTCCAGTCTTCTGTCGCCCGGCCCGGCTCCATCGCAGCCACCTGTGCAGAGATCAGGGGCGCGCGGGACGGA
>JBILEG010000304.1:0-4703 GCA_044352225.1 Pseudomonadales bacterium
GTCGACGAATTCCGCGAGCAGGTGATCCTGGTCGGGTGACTGGAAGTTCATGCCCTGGCGCCAAGGCGCATCGCGCAGGCGCGGCCGCTCGGGCTCGCAGTTTTCCATGAAGCGCTCGAAGCCGTTGCGCATCAGGCGGGTCATGAAGCGGTACCACTCGGTGCGGTCGAGTGCATTCGCCGTGTCGCCGAAGCGGTTCACCATGTGACCGGCGCGGCGGATCTGTTCACAGAAATCGTCCCAGGCGCGGCCTTCGAGCAGTCGTTGTGCTGCCTTGTCGCTCATACGGTATCCCCGGCGGTTGTCATGGCTGGCGTGGGATTGTAGTCAGGTCCTCCGCGCGGGTGCAGGGGGGTGCTGGCCTGCGGGCTGGCGCGGGTTGCACGCATCGCCTACCGTAGCCGCTGCCGCCTGGTTGCCCGCACAGGAAACACCGTGTCACTCGAAGAAGACATCCACTGGATGCGCCGCGCCCTCGGCCTTGCGCAGGCGGCCGCGCAGGCCGGCGAGGTGCCGGTGGGAGCGGTGCTGGTGCGTGGGGGGCAAGTGCTCGGCGAGGGCGGCAACAGTCCTCTGTCAAGAAACGACCCCACCGCCCACGCAGAAGTCTGCGCGCTGCGATTCGCCTCTGCAGCGGTGGGTAATTACCGTCTGCCTGGATCCACGCTCTACGTGAGCATCGAGCCCTGCGCGATGTGCGCGGGAGCCCTGGTGCACGCTCGCGTCGAGCGTCTGGTGTTCGCAGCGCGCGAACCGAAGGCCGGGGTGGTGGTGAGCAATCTGCAGTTGCTGGATGCGCCGTTCCTGAACCACCGCGTCCAGTGGGAGGAGGGCCCTCTGGCCGAAGAGGCCGCCGCGATGATGCAGGCTTTCTTCAGGGGCAGGCGGTCGGCCGGATCAACTGCCTGATGCGCGGGGCGTGGGTTCCCGCGTCGTGAGGGCGAAGAGCCCCGCCGGGTCTTCGTGATGCTCCAGGAAGCGGTGGTACTGGCGCACACCGTTCACGAAGCTCGCAGTCTCCAGGCCGCGCGCGTAGCCGTATTCCGTGTGCACGTGCCATTCGCGCTTGGCCAGCAGCGGCAACTGGTCTTCCACGTCCGACCAAAGGTCGGGGTTTGCACCGCGCAGGCCTGCCAGCCTGCGCGCATCCGCAAGGTGGGCCGGACCCATGTTGTAGGCGGCCAGCGCGAAGAGCTCCCGATCCGCAGGGCTGATATCGCCGTCGAGTTCCTCCATCAGTTTGCGAAAATACCGCGCACCGCCCCTCAGACTTTGCTCCATGTTGCGCCGGTCGCGGACGCCCACCTCCGAGGCGGCCCTCGTCGTCAGCATCATCATGCCTGCTGCGCCCTTGCGTGATACAGCACTCGGGTTCCAGTGCGACTCCTGATAACTCATGGCGGCCAGCAAATGCCAGTCGATGCCTTCTTCGGCGCCAATCCGGCGCATCAGGGGTTCGAGCTTTGGTAGCTGTTTCTCTGCGCGCGCGGCAAATGCGTTGAGCGCCTTGCGGTTGATGTCGGGCAGATAGCCGAAGAAGCGTTCGCGCAGCAAATCAAGCCCGCCGTCTTGCTCCCTGCGCGTGAGGAACTCCTGCATGGCGCTGAACAGCCGCCGATTGTCAGCGCTTTCCGACAGAGCCCACGCGAGCTCTTCCGGCTCGGGTAGCTCGAAGGCAATTTCCACCGCGGGGAACAGGCCTGCGTGCATGTAGAACTCGTGCGATTTCACCACCGCGTGGTCGATCTCGCCATCGGTGAGGCGACGCAGCAGGTCCGCGGTGTCGGTTCGCGTGGACTCCATCCAGCCCAGCCCCGGGAGCGAGGCCTGCGCGCGGCGCAAAGCATCAGCTGAACTGCTCTGCGACAGCACCATGACGCGCTTGCCCGCAATATCTGCGAGCGACGACGGTTTTTCGGTGCCCGTGCGGAAGACCACCTGTTGGCTCACGCCGAGGTAAGACGAACTGTAGGTGTAGGGACGCTCTGCGAGCCGGCGCTCCGTGAGTCCGGAGGCAGCGATGTCGGCGCGGCCTGCGTCGAGCGCCGCGTATGCCTCACCAATGGTGGCGGCGGGGATCATTTCGAGTTCCACCCCGAGGCTCGCGGCGAAATCCCGCGCGAGTTCGTACTCGATGCCTGCCGGCCCGTAACGGTCGACGACAAAGGTGGCCGGGTTCACGCGGCTCACGGCGCGGAGCTTGCCGCTCGCGCGGACGCGAGCGAGCGCATCATGCGGAAGTGAGAAGCCCGTGTCCGTCGGCAGGCTGGCGTGGGGGCACGCGAGCATCAGTGTCAGGAGCACGCCCGAAACAAACACCCGCAACATCCTGCTGCGCACCGTCGGGCCGGCTTCCAGCGTTCCAGTAGGGGAGGTGAGGAGCATCCTTCACACTCTTGCTGTACGTGGCAGGCCGGAGTGTACGCACCCCGGGCGCTGCGGCGCACCCCCCTGTCCGGCACTAGTTGGCAGGGAGCTGGGGTTGATTTCGCGGTTGCGATTTTTTGCAACCAATTGATTTATCGAGGCACGAATGCCGCAATTCCCGCGCTGAGCCGGCCTGACCGGGGCCTGCACCTTCAGATAGAATCGCGCCATCCGCTCTTGCCGAAGCCCACGATGACCACGCCATCCGCAGCCCTTGCGTCCCGTGTCCTTACGCTTGCGGGCGCCCCCGCCTTGTCGGGTTTCCGCGTGCAGCGGCTACTCGCGCGGCTGCAGGTCCTGAATGCGGGCATCACCGCGGTTCATACGCAGTTCGTTCACTTTGCCGAGATGTCCGAGGCTCTGGACGAGTCCTCGCTGCAGGTGCTCGAGCGCTTGCTTCAATACGGCCCGCGTCGCGCAGCCGAGGGTGATGCGGGCGAGTTCTTCCTCGTCGTGCCGCGCCCCGGCACGCTCTCGCCGTGGTCGAGCAAGGCTACCGATATCGCGCGCAATTGCGGGCTTTCGGCCGTGTCACGGCTCGAGCGGGGCATCGTTTACCGCATCGAGGGCCTGCCTGCGGGAGATGCTGCGCTTCGCGCCGCCGTTGCCGCGGAACTCCACGACCGCATGGTCGAGCGGGTCTTCGACAGCCTGGATGCCGCGGAGGAACTGTTCACGCACGCGCCGCCGCGCCCGCTCAACCACATCGATATCCAGGGTGGCGGCCGCGAGGAACTGGTGCGCGCCAACCGCGCTTTCGGTTTCGCGCTCGCCGACGACGAGATCGACTACCTCTGCCAGAGCTTCGCCGCGCTTGGCCGCAACCCCACCGACGTCGAACTCATGATGTTCGCGCAGGCAAACAGCGAGCACTGCCGCCACAAGATCTTCAACGCGAGCTGGACCATCGACGGCGAGGCACAACCCAAAAGCCTCTTCGGCATGATCCGCAACACCCACGAGCAGGGCCCTTCGGAAGATGTGCTGAGCGCTTACTCCGACAACGCTGCCGTGATCCGTGGCCATACCGCGGGCCGTTTCTTCCCCGATCCCGACACGCGGCGCTTCGGCTATCACGAAGAGCCCGTGCACATCATGATGAAGGTCGAGACCCACAATCACCCCACGGCGATCGCGCCTTATCCGGGGGCGGCGACAGGTTCCGGCGGCGAGATCCGCGACGAGGGTGCGGTGGGCATCGGCGCTCGTCCGAAGGCGGGGTTGGTCGGCTTCAGTGTCTCGAACCTTCGCGTGCCGGGCTTCGAGCAGCCGTGGGAAGAGAACAACGGCAAGCCCGCGCGCATGGCCTCGGCGCTGCAGATCATGCTCGAAGGCCCCATCGGCGGTGCTGCCTTCAACAACGAATTCGGGCGCCCTGCGATCTGCGGGTATTTCCGCAGCCTGGAACTCGCGCACGCGGGCGAGATCCGCGGCTATCACAAGCCCATCATGATTGCCGGCGGCCTGGGTAACATCCGCGAGCCGCACGTGCTGAAGGGCGAGATGCGCGCCGGCATGAAGCTGGTCGTGCTGGGCGGGCCGGCAATGCTGATCGGCCTGGGTGGCGGCGCCGCCTCTTCCATGACCTCCGGCGCGAGCGATGCCGACCTGGATTTTGCGTCGGTGCAGCGCGACAACGCCGAGATCGAACACCGCTGCCAGGAGGTGATAGACCGCTGCTGGCAGATGGGCGATGCGAACCCGATCCGCTTCATCCACGATGTGGGTGCTGGCGGCCTGTCGAACGCGTTGCCCGAACTCGTGAAAGATGGTGGCTGCGGTGGGCAGATCGCGCTGGATGCCGTGCCCAGCGCCGATACCGGGCTCTCGCCCTTGGAGCTCTGGTGCAACGAGGCGCAGGAGCGCTACGTGCTGGCGATAGCAGCAGAAGATCTCCCCCGCTTCGACGCGCTGTGTCGTCGCGAGCGTTGCCCTTATGCCGTAGTGGGCGAGGCGCGCGAAGAGCCGCATCTGCAGGTCTCCGATGCCCGGGATACCAGCCTGCCCGTCGATCTCCCGCTGTCGGTGCTGTTCGGCAAACCGCCCCGGATGCAGCGCGCTTTCGAGCGCAGGGATGCGGCGCGTGCGGCGTTCACAACGCGGGGCCTGCAGATCGACGATGCGGTGGAGCGTGTCCTGCGACTGCCCGCGGTGGCGGGCAAGGGATTTCTCGTCACCATCGGTGACCGCAGCGTCACGGGCCTCGTGAGCCGCGACCAGATGGTCGGCCCCTGGCAGGTGCCGGTGGCCGATGCCGGCATCACCACCACGAGCTT
>JBILEG010000100.1:0-9604 GCA_044352225.1 Pseudomonadales bacterium
CCATGGCCCTGGGCGCGCGCACGCCGCTCGCACTGATAGATGCCGCCGCCTCGGCGCGCATGGCGGTGGCCGAGGCCATCACCAACATTTCTTGTGCCCCTATTGCCCGCCTGCAGGACGTGAAACTCTCTGCCAACTGGATGGCCGCAGCCGGACACCCGGGAGAGGATCAGGCGCTCTTCGATGCGGTGCGTGCGGTGGGCATGGATTTCTGCCCCGCGCTGGGGCTGGTCATTCCGGTGGGCAAGGACTCGATGTCCATGAAAACCCGCTGGCGCGAGGGCGATACTGATCGTGCTGTGATCGCGCCTCTGTCGCTCATCATCTCCGCCTTCGCGCCGGTCACGGATGTGCGGCTTGCGGTCACGCCACAGCTGCGCACCGACCTGGCCAACGTGCTCGTGCTGGTGGATCTGGGCGCAGCTCGCAACCGCCTCGGCGGCTCGGCGCTCGCGCAGGTCTACGGTCAGGTGGGCGATGCCGCGCCGGATATCGCACCTGAAACTCTCGGTGCCTTTTTCCGTGCGGTTCAGGCCTGCATTGCAGAGCATTGGCTGCTCGCCTACCACGACCGCTCCGACGGTGGGCTTTTCGTCACGCTCTGCGAAATGGCGTTTGCCGCCCGTGCCGCGCTCGATATCGATCTCGTGAACCTGCCGGGTGAGGACCTGGTCGCGCAGCTTTTTGCGGAGGAAGCCGGCGCAGTGCTTCAGGTGCGCGCGGGCGATCTGGATGCGGTCCGGGACTGCTTCGGGCGGGAAGGCATCGGGCACTGCCTGCAGGCGCTGGGCAGCGCCTCTGCGGGCAGCGATATCGTGATCCGTTGCGGGGAAAGCCCCGTCTATCGCCGCCCGCGCCGGGAACTGCACCGCGCATGGGCGGAGCTCAGTCACCGCATGCAGCGCCTGCGCGACAACCCCGATTGCGCTGATGAGGAATTCGACGCGCTTCTGGACGACGCCGATCCGGGTCTCACCGCACGGCTCGTCTTCGATCCCGCCGAGAACGTGGCCGCGCCGATGATCGCTTGCGGTGCGCGTCCACGTCTCGCGGTGCTCCGCGAGCAGGGCGTGAACGGTCAGTACGAGATGGCCGCGGCCTTCGAGCGTGCCGGCTTCGATGCCTTCGATGTGCACATGAGCGATATTCTCTCGGGTGCGGTCGATCTGGCCGACTTCCGCGGACTGGCCGCCTGCGGGGGCTTCTCCTACGGCGACGTGCTGGGTGCCGGCGAAGGTTGGGCCAAGACCGTGCTGTTCAGCTCGCGTGCCCGCGAGCAATTCGCAGCCTTTTTCGAGCGTAGCGACACGTTCGCGGTGGGCATGTGCAACGGTTGCCAGATGATGTCGAACCTGCGCGGGATCATCCCCGGCGCGGCACACTGGCCGCGCTTCGTGCGCAATCTCTCGGAGCAGTACGAGGCGCGCGTGGCGCTGGTGCGCATCGAGCAGAGCCCCTCGGTGGTGCTCTCCGGCATGGAAGGCTCTCTGCTCCCCATCGTGGTCGCACATGGTGAGGGGCGTGCGGAGTTCGCGCCCGGCGAACTCGCTGCACTCGAGGCGCGACAGGGCGTGGTACTGCGTTTTGCCGATGGCCACGGTGCCGTCGCGCGGCGTTTCCCGCAGAACCCCAACGGTGCCGAGGGTGCGGTGGCGGCGGTGACCAGCGAGGACGGGCGCGTCACGATCATGATGCCCCATGCCGAGCGGGTCTTCCGCACCGTGCAGAACAGCTGGCACCCGGGCAACTGGGGCGAGGACAGCCCGTGGATGCGTCTGTTCCGCAATGCCAGAGTGTGGCTCGGATGAGCGGCTTGCCTGCTGCATTGGCGGGTGAGGTGGCTCTGTCTATAATGCCCCGCGCCCTCGAACGGCCCCGCCACGGAACGAACCCGCTCGCATGATCAAACGCTACCCCCTCTGGAAGACGCTGCTCGTCGCGCTCGTGCTTGGTACGGCCGTTGTGTACTCCCTGCCTAACCTCTACCCGCCCGACCCGGCGGTGCAGATCTCTGGCGCCAGCAGTTCGCTCGAAGTAAGCCGTGGCACCCTGGAGCGTGCCGAACAGGCGCTGAAGGAGGCCGGCATTTCGGTGAAGGGTACCGATTTCGCCGCGCGCAGTTCCCTGCTGCGGCTCGACAACGTCGAAGAGCAGTTGCGCGCGAAGTCGGTGGTACGCCGTGCGCTGGGCGATGACTACGTCGTCGCGGTCAACCTCGCCTCCACCACCCCTCCCTGGCTTTCCTCCATCGGCGCTGCGCCGCTCAAGTTGGGTCTGGATCTGAGTGGCGGCGTGCACTTCCTGCTGCAGGTCGATACCAAGGCAGCAGTTCAGAAACGCCTCGATGTCTATACCTCCGACATCAAGAAGACGTTACGGGAAGAGAAGATCCGCGGCATGGTCCGTCGCGCACCAGACGGCCGCATCGAGGCCGCTTTTGCCACGGCCGAGTTGCGGGGGCAGGCTATCGATGCCATCGACAAGACGATGGCAACGCTGCAGCGCGAGCTACGCGAGCGGGACGGACAGTCGGTTGTCTATTTCGGTATTGGCGAGGCGCAGGTCCGAGAGATGGAGGACTACGCGGTCAGCCAGAACCTCACGACGCTGCGCAACCGCGTGAATGAACTCGGTGTTGCGGAGCCGCTTATCCAGAAGCAGGGTCGTAACCGCATCGTGGTCGAACTGCCCGGCGTGCAGGACACGGCGGAAGCCAAGCGGATTCTCGGTAAGGCGGCCAACCTCGAGTTCCGCCTCGAGGCCCGGCCCGACGAGTCGGCCTCCAACCGCGAGGAGTTCGAGTTCCGCAACCCCGACTATGGGCAGAGCAGCGCGCTGCTCGAACGCGATCTGATCATTACGGGGGATCGTGTCACTGGCGCCAGTTCGAGCTTCGACGAGAACGGCCGCCCGCAGGTGAACATCAACCTGGACAGCCAGGGCGGTTCGATGATGAACCGCGAGACCCGGAACAACATCAAACGCCGCATGGGTGTGCTGTTCATCGAGCGCAAGAACCGCACGGTGGGCTTCCAGACGGATGCCGACGGCAACGAGGAGCCGGTCCTCGAGTCTTACGAGGAGAAGAAGATCATCAGCCTCGCGACCATACAGTCGGCGCTGGGCACGCAATTCCGCATCACCGGGCTTGCAAGCCCTGCCGAGTCTTCCGAACTCGCGCTGCTGCTGCGGGCCGGTGCGCTCGCGGCACCAATGGATTTCGTCGAGGAGCGCTCCATCGGCCCGTCGCTTGGCAAAGACAATATTGAACTCGGCCTGCGCTCGATGATGATCGGCTCCCTGCTGGTGATGGGTTTCATGCTGGCGGTCTATCGAGTGTTCGGGATCTTTGCCAACGTGGCACTGGTCTTCAACGTCGCACTGCTGCTCTCGGTGATGTCCATGCTGTCGGCCACGCTCACCTTGCCGGGTATGGCTGGGATCGTGCTCACGGTGGGCATGGCGGTGGACGCCAACGTGCTCATCAACTCCCGCATCCGCGAGGAGCTCGAGAACGGCCTCTCGCCCTACGGCGCCATACAGGCGGGCTACGACCGCGCCTGGCTCACCATCCTCGACTCCAACCTCACGACCATGCTGGTCGCGCTGATCCTGCTTTCGATCGGCACGGGGCCCGTGCGTGGTTTTGCGGTGGTGCTCACCATCGGCATCCTCACCTCGATGTTCACTGCTGTGAGCGTCTCGCGCCTGCTGGTGGAGGCGGTCTACGGCCGCCGCCGCATCAGCAAGCTATCGATCTGACCGGAGCGTACCCATGGCAGTTGACGTGCGCGAATTCGATTTCATGCGGGTGCGGCGCCCGGCTGGACTCCTGTCTCTTGTTCTGGTGATCGTCTCCTTGGTGGCCATCGCGGTGAAGGGGCTGAACTTCGGTCTCGATTTCACCGGGGGAACGCTGGTCGAGCTGCATTTTCCCCAGGCGGCCGTTCTGTCTGACGTAAGAGAGAACCTGCTGGAAGCTGGCTACGAGCGCCACCAGGCTGTTCATTTCGGCTCGGATCGTGATGTGCTCGTGCGCCTGCCCAGTGCGGGGGCCGGAACCATTGGTGAAGACATCACCAGGGCGTTGTCGAGGGATGGCGCGGAGGTGCAGCTGCGGCGCGTCGAGGTGGTCGGCCCGCAGATGGGCGATGAGCTTCGCGATCTCGGTGGTCTCGCGCTGCTGCTCTCGCTCCTGGGTGTCGGGTTGTACGTGGCGGTCCGTTTCCAGTGGAAGCTTGCCGTGGGCGCCGTCGCTGCGCTGGCGCACGACCCGATCGTGGTCCTCGGCGCGTTTGCGATTTTCCAGTGGGAGGTGGACTTCTCGGTCCTCGCTGCAACGCTCGCTCTGATCGGCTATTCGATCAACGACACGGTGGTGGTCTACGACCGTTTGCGCGAGAACTTCCGGAAGATGCGTCGCATGGACCGTTTCGCGATCAGCAATGCCTCATTGAACGAAACGCTCGGTCGGACGCTTATGACCTCCGGCGTAACCTTGATCGCAGTGCTGGCACTGTTGTTCTTCGGGGGTGACACGCTGCGCGGCTTCTCCACGACGCTCACCATCGGGATCATCGTGGGGACGTACTCGTCTATCTACGTGGCTACCAGTTGCGCGCTCTGGCTGGGGTTGGACCGCGCAGACCTGATGCTGCCGGTGAAGGACGAGAGGGCAGCTCAGGACGCGCCCTGAGCCTCCTGCATGGCCTTGCGCGCTGCCGCGCCGAGTAGCGGCCTGATGACCTGAAGCATCGGCTTCAGGCACTTGGGGTTGGAGGCGACGATGTCGCCGCTTTCCAGCCAATCGTTGCCACCCTCGAAGTCACTCACCAGACCACCGGCTTCCTGTACCAGCAGGGCGCCGGCTGCGATGTCCCAGGGCTGCAACCCGATTTCCCAGAAACCTTCGAAGCGCCCTGCCGCCACGTAGGCGAGGTCCAGAGCGGCCACGCCTGCGCGCCGGATGCCTGCGGTGCGCTCTGCCAGCTGTTGCAGCGTCTCCATATAGGGAGACATCAGCGCATTCGAGGACCCGCGGAAGGGGATGCCTGTGGCCAGCAAGGCATCCTGGGTCAGCCCCCGCGTTGTCACGCGCAACCGCTTGCCGTTCAGTTGCGCGCCGGCGCCGCGCGTGGCCGTGAACTCCTCGCGCCGCACCGGATCCACCACCACCGCGTGCTCGATGCGCCCTTCTTTCAGGCAGGCGATCGAAACCGCGAAATGCGGTATGCCGCGCGAAAAGTTGGTGGTGCCGTCAAGCGGGTCTATGAGCCAGCGGTACGGGCTGCTGCCTGTGGGCGGGGCCCCCGCGGTGCCTTCCTCGGCAAGGAACTCATGATCGGGGTAGGCCTTGCGGAGATGAAAGATGATCTCGCGCTCGGCGGCGACGTCCACCTCGGTAACGTAGTCGCTGCCGCTCTTGCGGCGAACCTCGACCAGATCGATTCGGTCGGCAGCGCGGACGATGATCTCGCCCGCCTTGCGCGCGGCGGCAAGGGCCACGTTCACCATGGGGTGCATCGTGCGGAGTCTCCGGAAAAAGGGTGGTTTCGCGAGCGGGCGCGGAGTATAGCAGACCACTTCGCGGGCCTTTGCTAGACTCGCCGCCTCACTTCGCAGGCCACACGATGGATCCGAATACCGCAGCCCCCTCGCTTCAGATGCTCGAGCGCGTTCGTGTGGTGCTCGTGGGTACCTCGCATGCGGGGAACATCGGCGGTGCCGCCCGCGCGATGAAGAACATGGGACTCACCCGGCTCTATCTGGCAGGCCCCGAGGTCGCGTTTCCGCACCCCGAGGCAACTTGGCGGGCCGTGCAGGCCGCAGACCTGCTCGATACCGCAGTGGTCACGCAGGACCTTGCAGAGGCGGTGGCTGACTGCACTCTGGTGATCGGCACCAGTGCGCGCGAGCGCCGCATACAGTTGCCTCAGCTTTCACCGCGCGGCCTGGGTGGTTTGCTCGCGGCCTCCCGGCCGGACGAAGAGATCGCGCTGGTCTTCGGGCGCGAGGATTCCGGACTCAGCAACGAGGAACTGCGCATGTGTCACTGGCACGTGCACATCCCCACCAGCGCCGAGTACTCCTCGCTCAACCTCGCGGCGGCCGTGCAGATCCTGTGTTACGAGTTGCGCATGGCCTGCCTCGCGTCCGCGTCCGCGCCCGCACCGCAGCCCGAGGCCGATTGGGATGAACCCTTCGCGACCGTCGAGGGCGTGGAGCGGTTTTACGAGCACCTCGAGCAGACCCTTGCCGAGATCGGCTTCCTCAAGCCCTCCGCGCCACGCCAACTGATGACGCGCCTGCGCAGGCTCTTCAACCGCGTGCGACTCGACCAGATGGAACTGAACATCCTGCGCGGCATGTTGACGGAGATCAGCAAGGCGGCGCGTGGCGAGGGCCCGCGCACTTGACCCCCCGCAGGCTGCACGCGAATACTCGGCCGGCCACTGCAGATGGAGCGCACTGATGCGCCTCACTACCAAGGGACGATACGCGGTCACCGCCATGCTCGATCTCGCGCTGCATGCAGCCGAGGGCCCGGTGTGCCTGGGAGACATCGCGCGACGTCAGGAGCTGTCCCTCTCGTATCTGGAGCAACTCTTTGCGCGCCTGCGGCGCAAAGGGCTGGTCTCCAGCGTGCGTGGCCCCGGCGGCGGTTACCGTCTGCGCTCCCCGCCCGACCAGATCCACATCGCACAGATCATCCACGCCGTGGACGAGTTCTACGAGGCCACGGCCTGCGAGGGTCGCGGCGGTTGCCAGCAGGTCGGGGAGATCTGCATCACCCACAGTCTCTGGGACGATCTCAGTCAGCAGATCCACTCTTTTCTCAGCGCCATCACGCTGGGCGAACTCGTGGGGCGTGGCGAGGTACAGCGCGTCTCGCACCGTCAGCATGAGCGTGATCAGCGCATGCGTGCTGCGGGAGACATCGTCGTCATGGCACTTGGCTGATAGCCCCGATGCGTCTTCCGGTGTATCTCGATTATCTCGCCACCACCCCGGTCGATCCGCGGGTGGCCGAGCGCATGGCCGGCTGTCTTACCCGCGATGGCCTCTTCGGCAATCCGGCCTCGCGCTCGCATGTGTACGGCTGGCAGGCCGAGGAGGCGGTCGAGAACGCCCGCCGGGAGGTGGCCGAACTCGCAGGCGCAGACCCGCGCGAGATCGTCTGGACCTCCGGCGCCACCGAGGCCGACAACCTGGCCATCAAGGGCGTGTTCGGCCACGACCCCTCGAAAGGGCGCCATGTCATCAGCTGTCTGGCCGAGCACAAAGCCGTGCTCGACAGTTGCCGGCATCTGGAGTCGAAGGGCGCCTCGCTCAGCTTGCTTGCCCCCGGTGCCGACGGGCGCGTCGATCCCGGTGCCTTGGCTGCAGCGCTGCGGCCCGACACCGTGCTCGTCAGCCTGATGCACGTGAACAACGAACTCGGCACGATCAACGACATCGCGGCTCTGGGCGCGATCTGTCGGGAGCGGGGCGTACTGTTCCATGTCGACGCGGCACAGAGCCTTGGCAAGGTGCCGATCGACCTCGGTCTGTTGCCGGTCGATCTGATGTCCTTTTCGGCCCACAAGCTCTACGGACCCAAGGGCATTGGCGCGCTCTATGTGCGCCGTCAGCCCCGGGTGATGCTCGAGGCGCAGATCCACGGCGGCGGGCATGAGCGCGGTATGCGCTCGGGCACCCTGGCCACGCATCAGTGCGTGGGTTTCGGCGAGGCCGCGCGGCTTGCGCACCTCGAGATGGCCGTGGACGCCGCGCGCATCGGCGGCTTGCGCGACCGGCTCTGGGAGGGCATCCGGGGGCTCGGTGGCCTGCACCGCAACGGGCCCGCTGAGCACTGCATCGCCGGTGCGCTGAACGTGGCTTTCGAGGGGGTGGAGGGCGAGAGCCTGATGCTGGCCATGAAGGATCTCGCGATTTCTTCGGGTTCGGCCTGCAACTCGGCCAGCATCGAGCCCTCGCACGTGTTGCGGGCGATCGGCCTTCCCGATGCGCTGGCGCACGGGTCGCTACGCTTCAGTCTGGGCCGCTTCAGCACCGGGGAAGACGTGGACTCGGCCATCGCCACCATCCGGCAGGCAGTGACGCGTTTGCGCGAGTCCGTCACGGCCTAGCACACAAAGCCGCTCCAGGGGCGTCTTTCAGCTATCCGCCGCAGCGGGTCGCGGCATATACTTCCCGCCCTTTTTCATCTTGCCTGCCCTCCCGGGCGGCCCTTCCGGAGACCCTCGCATGGCCATCGAGCGCACGCTTTCCATCATCAAGCCCGACGCGGTCGCCAAGAACGCCATCGGCGAGATCTATGCCCGTTTCGAGAAGGCGGGCCTGCGCATCGTGGGCTCGAGGATGCTGCGCCTCTCCGAGGCAGTGGCCTCCGGCTTCTACGCCGAGCACCGCGAGCGCGGCTTCTTCCCGGCGCTGGTGGCCTTCATGACCTCCGGCCCGGTGATGGTCCAGGTGCTCGAAGGCGAGAACGCCGTGCTGCTGAATCGCGAGCTGATGGGCGCCACCAACCCCAAAGACGCTGCCCCCGGCACCATCCGCGCGGATTTCGCCTCGTCCATCGACGCCAACGCCGTCCACGGTTCCGATTCACCGCAGTCCGCGGCCCGCGAGATCGCCTACTTCTTCGCAGCCTCCGAACTCTGCCCGCGCGACTGAGCCAGCACATGAGCGACGCCGGCGGGCTCATCGTGAGCGACGCCCCGCGCGACGCGCCGGGGCGGGTCAATTTGCTCGGAATGAGCCGTGCCGCGCTGCAGGAGTTTCTGGTCGGCCTGGGCGAGAAGCCCTACCGCGCCCTGCAGCTGATGAAGTGGATCTACCACCAGGGCGTGTCTGATTTCTCTGCCATGACCGACGTGGGTCGCGACCTGCGCGAGCGGCTCGCTGCCTGCGCCGAGATCCGCCCGCCAGAGGTGGCAGAGGAGCACATCTCCGCCGACGGCACCCGCAAGTGGCTGATCCGCGTCGATGGCGGCAGTTGCGTCGAAACCGTCTTCATTCCAGAAGACGGTCGCGGCACGCTGTGCGTGTCCTCCCAGGTCGGCTGCTCGCTCGATTGCAGCTTCTGCTCCACCGGCAAGCAGGGATTCCAGCGTGATCTCAGTTCCGCCGAGATCATCGGCCAGGTCTGGATCGCGGCGGGAGCCTTCGGCCTCCCCAAGAAAGGTGGCCAGCGGCGCATCACCAACGTCGTGATGATGGGCATGGGCGAACCCTTGCTCAATTTCGACAATGTCGTCACAGCCACCGACCTGATGATGGACGACTTCGCTTACGGGATCTCCAAGCGCCGCGTGACCCTGAGTACCGCAGGCGTGGTGCCAGCGCTCGACCGTCTCGCCAAGCTGAGCGAGGTCTCGCTCGCGATTTCCCTGCACGCGCCGAACGACGCGCTGCGCGATCAGCTGGTCCCCGTAAACCGGCGTTACCCGATCCGTGAACTGCTCGCTTCGGCGCGCAACTACATCGGCGCCCAGTCCGACACCAAGCGCGTGGTCACGGTGGAGTACACCCTGATCAGCGAGGTGAACGACCGCCCCGAGCATGCCCATGAGCTCGCGGCGCTGCTGCGGGATTACCCCTG
>JBILEG010000325.1:0-4358 GCA_044352225.1 Pseudomonadales bacterium
CCTCCAGACCCAGGCTCTCGCGGTTGGCAAGCAGCACGGTGAGCACGTCCTGGGGCAGCGCCTTGCGCTCCATCGCCCCCTCTGAAACCTGCTGCAGCAAACCCAGCCTCCGCTCGATCGAAGGGCGAACGAAGAGCCGCTCGAACTCCTGCAGGGCTTCCGCCGCCTCGGCCTGCAGCACGCTGCGATCACGCAGGGAGTGGATGATCGTAGCTTCGTCGCGGAAGGTGTTGGTAAGACGGATCAGCCGGGGGACGCCGGCGAAGACCTTGTCCGAGATATCGATGCCGGCAAGATCAGCCGCCACGCGCACGACGATGCGCTGCGAGAGATCGACGAGATCCACCTCGGCGCGCGGCTCACGGTCGCGCAGTTCGGGCTGTTGCCGGCAGATGGTGATGAACCGTTCGCGCTCATATTCGCGGAACTGGCGGGAATTGAGCATGCCGAGCTCGATCTGGCGCCGTGCCGCATGCGCTGCGCCATCGAGAGTGAGCAGGACGCCCTGCATGTAGAGCGCGCTTTCGTCGTATAGCGCCTGGACGACATCCTGGCTGCTCAGCGCCTCGGCCGCTCCGCGGTAATCGACGATGTGGACGGTTTTCATGCGAGCTGATGCCGGAACAGCGGGCGGCGGCATGTTCCGACTGTTGCCTCGGGAGTGTCAATCGAGCCCGGGGGCAGGCTCAGCGCGCGGCGCCGCTTCCGTTGTCCACCTCGATCACGAGCTGGCGACCGTCCCAGTCCCGGGAAGCCTCGGCAATGAAGCGGTAGAAAGCATGGAGGCTGTCGTTGACGCGATAGACCTCGAGCATGTGCCCCATCAGCGCTCGCGTATCCATGTAGGCAGCGCCGCGCTGCTCGCCCGTCACGAGTTCCGTGGCGAGGGGGAATCCCGCCGCCTCGTAGTGGGCCACCGTATCCGCATAGTCCTGCGGGAACATGGCGACATGGTGGATCCCCTCCTCGCCGGGCGCGTACATATCGCGGAAGGCGGAAGGCTCGGGGTTGTGCTGGCAGACCAGCTCGATCTGCATATCGCCGGACTGCACGTGGGCGGCGGAGATATCGAGCGGCATGGGCTGGCCGCGGTAGAACGTCTGCGTGAGGCGGATATGACGGCGCACGATGAATGGCCCCACGCCAAAGGCCTGGTGCCAGCGCAGGATGGCGGCATCAAGATCGGCGACCACATATGCGGTCTGGACGATACGAAAAGGCGGGAGCAGGACGGAGGGCATGATGCGTCCCCGGTGTAGCGGTGTGGCCTGCGGGGAAGAGGCCGGTGCGGACGGCGGCTGCCGCCCGCACCGGACATCGATCAGAACTTGACGGAGAGTTCAGCGCCAAACCAGCGCGGACGGTTGATGGTGCCGAAGGTCCACAGGCCCGGAACGTACTGGGGCGTGGCGTTGGTGGCGCTGGTGGAGTTGTAGGCACCGCCCACGTCGAGGATGTGCTGGAAGTAGTCCTCGTCGGTCAGGTTCTTGCCGAAGACCGACACCGTCCAGTTGTCGGTCTCATAGGAGAGCGACATGTCGAGGATGCCGAAGGCTTCGTTCAGACCCGCGGGGTTGTTCCCGTAGTGGTCAGTACCAGCGGCCGTGGTGTAGTCGGTGTTGGCTCCGACCCAGTAGTCATCTTTCCAGGCGTAGTTTGCGCTGGCCACGAGGAACGCACCGTTGCCGAGCTGGTACTCGTAGAGGGCGTTCAGGTTCGCCGTCCACTCGGGCGCCCGGCGCAGATCAAGGTCCGACTTGTCGAGCGGCAGACCCGTGGGATCCACAATACTCCACTCGTCATACGACGCGTCCATGTAGCCCAGGTTCACGCCAAGCGTGAGCCCGTCTACCGGAACGAACAGCGTTTCGACCTCGAGGCCGTTCATGGAGGCTGCACCGGCGTTCTGTACCAGCGTCAGGGTGACCGCGCCGTCCGTGCCCGGGAACACCACGTCTTCCTGCTTGTCGGTGTAATCGACGAAGAAGGCGGAGACGTTCAGTTGCAGGCGGCTGTCAAGCCAGGTGGTCTTGGCGCCGATCTCGATGCTCTCGACAGTCTCGGGGTCATACGGACCCGAGTTTGCCGGAGCGGTGTTGCGGCCGTTGAATCCACCGGAGCGGAAGCCCTCCGAGTAGGAGGCATAGATCATCATGTCATCCAGGGTGTAGCTCAAACCCACACGCGGCGTGAACTCGTTCCAGTCCTCTTCTCCGGTGAAGGGGATGCCGGTCTGGCCGGTGACAGGATCCGTGTAGGTGGCCTGGTACTTGCCGAGCGCACCATCGCAATCACCCCAGCTCTTGGTGGTGCGCTTGCGGATGCCATCGAAGTCTGTCGAGAAACCGTTCGCGTCGGGAACCGTGAACTTCTGGCAGTGCGACTTCTCTTCCTCGGTGTAGCGGCCGCCCAGCGAGAGGGTCAGCTCATCCGTGAGGTCCCAGTCGACCTGTCCGAACAGGGCCTTGCTCTTCGTGTCCTGGGTGGAGTGCGGCGAATCGTTGAAGCCGCCGAAGAAATAGGTGTTCTGCCAGGCGTTGTAGTTGCTGTCCCAGTAGAAGCCACCGAGGATCGACTTGCCCCAGCTCCAGTCACTCTCGAGGCGCATCTCGATGCTGCCCTGCTCCTCGAACTGCGGCCGCGAGACGCGGAAGATGTCCGCAGACAGCGCGTCGAACTCCTGCAGCGAGGTCTCCTCCATGTCGCGCCAGCCGACGATGGTCACCAGCCGCTGACCCTCGACGATGTCCCAGCTCAGGTTCGCGGTGATGGCGTCGATCTCGACGGAAGCCTTCTGATTGGTCGCGGTGTAGGTGTCGCGGTGGAAATCGGGATCACCGCGCGAGCCGTGCTGGCTGGTGTCCACGCCGAAATCGGGCAGCGCACCGATGCTCGCCAGGAACGGCAGCAGCATGAAGAACTCCGGCGCCTCGCTGAGACCGGTCACGGGCCGCACCGGCGTCTTGTCATCAACACGATCGTAGATGACATGGAGCGAGACATCGTCGTTCGGCGTCCAGAGCCCCGAGAGGCTCACGCTGCCGAAGTCGCTGTCGCCCTCGCGCTTGTCGCGGGTCTTGTTGTCGAAATAGCCACCACCGTCCGTTTTGACCGCCGTGATCTTGGTGGCGAGCGTGCCGTCCAGAACTGCAGGCAGGTTCAGGGCCGCCTTGATGTCACGCTGGTTGTCTTCTGCCATGGTGAGGCTGACCTTGCCCCCCAACTCGCCCGTGGGCTTGCCGCGGATCACGTGGATCAGGCCGCCGATGGTGTTACGGCCGAAGAGGTTGCCTTGGGGACCGCGCAGCACCTCGACGCGCTCGGCATCCCAGACGTTCAACAGCGCACCGGTGCTGGTCTGGAGGTAAACACCGTCCTGATAGACCGCAACCGCGGGATCGAAGCTCTTCTCCACGTCGTTCAACTGCATGCCGCGGATCGAAATCGATGCAGTGCCGTTGCCGAGCGTCGGGTCGACGATCAGGTTGGGCGACATGCCGGCGACATCCAGGATGTCGCGCGCGAAGCGCTTCTCGAGCATCTTTGCGTCCATCACGGACACGGAGATGGCGACGTCCTGCACGTTCTCCTCGCGCTTCTGCGCGGTGACGAGCACTTCCTCGATCTGGCCGCTGATTTCGCGCTGGGCAAGCGACGGAGCGCTGCCCAGCAGGCCGAGAGCCGCGAGGCTGATACCGGCCGCAATCCGCGATTTCTTTGCATTGAGCATGGGGTGAATCTCCTCGAAGTTGACGGCCTGCGGGCCTTTATAGGTCTGTGACCTCGGGGTACCGGCCGGAGCCAGCGCCACGCGGGAGCGCCGATTCTTCCGACGCCCACCTACCAGTGTCAATCAAAACATTCCGGCGTGCCGGTTTTCTCGGGCATGGCGACGGCTGGGCGCGATTCTCGGGGACTGTCCATCCTTCCAGACCATCCATCGGGATGGCAATCATCCTCACCCCCTCGCGACTCGACTGCGCGCGCACGCCGGCACGCACCCGGCTGACAAGGCCCGAGGCCGGGGAGACATAATGCGACCCCCTATTCACGACCCCACGACAGGAGAGGCATCCCATGGACCTTCAACTCAAGGGCAAGCGCGCGCTCGTGACCGGGGCGTCCAGCGGCCTTGGCCTGGCCTGTGCGAAGGCACTGATCGCAGAAGGCGCGACGGTCACCCTGGTGGCGCGCGGCGCGGAGCGGCTCGAGAAGGCAAGGGCATCGCTCGGGCCGCGGGCGCACGCACTCGCCGCGGATCTCGGCACACCGGCCGACATCGACCGGATGATCCGGGAGGCCGAGGCCCTGATGGGCGGCATCGATATCCTGATCGCCAACGCCGGCGGCCCACCGCC
>JBILEG010000326.1:0-4353 GCA_044352225.1 Pseudomonadales bacterium
GGCAGGTAGTAGTGGCAGGCGATATCGAAGCCCGCGGCAGGCAGGCGGCCGAAATGATGCACCACGCCCGGGATGCGGTTGGCGAAGTCGATGCGGTAGTAGGCGAGGTAGTCCTGCTCGTGGGAGAGGGGCACGGAGAGCCCGGAGAACTCGAGCTCGCGCAGGCCCTGTCGCAGGGCCTGCGCATCGAAGCCGGGCAGGCCGGCGCGCCCGGCCATGCGCGATCAGTTCACCTTGGCAGAGAGTTCACCCTTGATGTAACGCTCGGCCATGTCATCCAGGGACAGCACGCGGATGCGCTCGGCCTGGCCCTCGCAACCAAAGGCCTTGTAGCGGTCCACACAGATCTGCTTCTGGGCCTTGATGGTTTCCTTGAGGAACTTGCGCGGATCGAATTCGGAGGGGTTCTTCGCAAGGAAACGCCGCACTGCCCCCGTGGAGGCGAGGCGCAGGTCCGTGTCGATGTTCACCTTGCGCACGCCGTGACGGATGCCTTCCTGGATTTCCTCGACCGGCACGCCGTAGGTCTCGGGGATGTGGCCGCCGTATTCGTTGATCACGGCGAGCCAGTCCTGCGGCACCGAGGAGGAGCCGTGCATCACCAGATGCGTGTTCGGGATACGGGCATGGATCTGGCGGACGCGGTCGATGGCGAGGATGTCGCCGGTGGGCTTGCGCGAGAATTTGTAAGCGCCGTGGCTGGTGCCGATGGCGATGGCGAGCGCGTCGACGCCTGTGGCTTTGACGAACTGCGCGGCTTCTTCCGGATCGGTGAGCATCTGATCGTGGCTCAGGATGCCCTCGGCGCCGATACCGTCTTCCTCGCCGGCCTGGCCGCTCTCGAGCGAGCCCAGGCAGCCGAGCTCACCTTCCACCGACACACCGCAGGCGTGCGCCATGTCCACCACGAGGCGGGTGACGCGCACGTTGTAGTCGTAGTCGGTGGGCGTTTTGCCGTCTTCGCCGAGCGAGCCGTCCATCATCACGGAGCTGAAGCCCATCTGGATCGAGCGCTGGCAGACCGCAGGCGAGACGCCGTGGTCCTGGTGCATCACGATGGGAATGTGGGGGAACTCCTCGATGGCGGCGAGGATCATGTGCCGCAGGAAATTGGGGCCCGCGTATTTGCGCGCCCCCGCCGAGGCCTGCACGATCACGGGGCTCGCGGTTTCGTTCGCGGCCTCCATGATGGCGCGCATCTGCTCGAGGTTGTTCACGTTGAAGGCGGGCACGCCGTAACCGTTCTCGGCGGCGTGATCCAGAAGCTGGCGCATGCTGATCAGGGCCATCGCGGGTCTCCGTGCACATGGGGGCATCGCGCGGGCTGTTCCCTGCCGCGCGATGCGGTCGGTAAGGGTCGTCGGCAGTCTAATCGACGTGTTTCACGCTGTCATCGCGGGGCTTGTGCCGCAGCGGCGCCCAGGGTCTACAATCGGGGGACACTGCAGGGAGGTGCACGCATGCGCTCGATCGTACTCACGCTCATCACCGCCGTTTTCCTCACGGGCTGCCTCGCGGCCGGTGACACCACCGAAGACAAGCGCCGCAACATCCAGAACATGCGCAAGGAAGTGCTGGCGGATCTGTATCGGGTCCACCCGGAAGCACAGGAAGAGATTCGCAGCGCGCCGGGCTATGCGGTGTTCTCGAACTGGAACGCCTACCTGATTTTCGCGTCCGTGGGTCAGGGCTATGGCGTGGTCGTCGACAACGTGAGCGGCGCCAACACCTACATGGGCATGGGCGCTCTGGGTGGGGGCATCGGCGCGGGCGTCAAGGACTACCGCGCGGTCTACATCTTCCGCCAGCGCCACATCATGGAGCGCTTCATCGACCAGGGCGTGAACATCGGCGGCAACGCCGACGCCGCCGCCAAGGCCAGCACCCAGGGCAAGGCCTACGGCGGCGAACTGCTGATGGACGGCATCAAGGTCTACCAGCTCACCGAGTCCGGCATCGCCCTGCAGGCCACCGTCCAGGGCACCAAGTTCTACAAGGACCCCAACCTCAACTGACAGAAAAAATGGGGTCAGACCCCATTTTCGTCGGGCTTCGGGAAAATGGGGTCTGACCCCATTTTCCGGTGCTACCAGTGCACGCCGCTGAAGATCTGGGCGAAGAGCTGACGGGCGAGGTCGGTGGCGTTGCGGGGCAGGGCCTCGCGCTCGCGGGCGGCTTCTTCCTCCGATAGCCCGCGGGCCGCGGCCGAGTCCGGGAACAGCCGGTAGGCCTGGTTCAGCACCAGTTCGCTCACGCGCGGAGCTACGGCCTGCGCAACCGCCCCCGCCAGCCCCAAGCCCGTTGCCACACGTTTGGGCTTGTCCACGATCGCTTTCATCACCAAGTCCGAGGCCTGGTCGGGCGAGAGCGTGGGGAAGGCGTCGTAGAGTCGCGTGGGCGCGATCATCGGCGTGCGCACCAACGGCATGTTCACGGTCGTGAAGCGCACGTTGCGATCGGCGAACTCCGCAGCAGCACACCACGAGAAAGCATCCAGCGCGGCCTTCGAGGCCACATAGGCCGAAAACCGCGGCGGGCTCGCCAGCACGCCGATCGAGGAGATGTTCACGATGTGGCCGCTGCGCCGCTCGAGCATCAGCGGCGCGAAGCCGAGGATGAGCCGCAGCGCCCCGAAGTAGTTCAGCTGCATCGTCCGCTCGAAATCGTGGAAACGGTCGAAGGAGTACTGCACCGAGCGGCGGATCGAGCGCCCCGCGTTGTTGATCAGGATGTCGACGTGCCCGTGTTCGCGCAGCACCGTCTGCACGAAGCGGTCGCAGTCGGCCATGTCGGCGAGATCGCAGGGATACGCGAAGCCGGTGCCGCCGCGCTCGCGGATCTCGGCCAGTGCATCGCCGAGTTTCTCCGGCGTGCGCGCCGCCAGCACCACGATCGCGCCCGCATCCGCCAGCTTGTGCGCGCAATCGAGACCGATGCCGGAACTCGCACCCGTCACCACCGCGACCTTGCCCTGCACTTCCTGCTTGAGTTGCTTCGCGAGGTTGCTGCCGATCATCCGTCCGAGCGCGCGGCTCCACTCGGGGCTGCGCTTGTCTGCAGGACGCGCATCGGGCGCGAGGTGCTGCTCCCAGTACTGCCACAGCGCCGGGGCGTAGTCCTCGAAGCGGGGACATTCGATGCCTGCAGGCTCCAGCAGCGCGCGCGTGCGGGTCGAATCGAAGCGCGTGGGATACCCCACGAATGCCAGCGTTTCAGCGGGAATACCGTACTGGCCAAGCACGCCGCGCAGTGCCTTGCGCAGGCCCGCTGCCTTGCCCAGCTGTTTCACCGGGAACTGCGCGAGAAGCCCTTCCAGCATGCCGCCCCGCATCACGGCAAGCGACGGGCCGTGCGCGGCCGCTAGCAGCACGCGCGCGAGATCGCCAACGGAGATTCCCTCGGGATCGGTGAGGAAGAAGGTCTCGCGGTCGTGCCCGCGCAGGTGCATCAGGTGGTCCATCGCCTGCACCACGTAATCCACCGGCACGATGTTCAGGCTGCCGCCTTCCACCGCCAGTGCGCCCAGCCACGCGGGAACGGCATTGCTGATCGCGCGTATCGCCGGGAAGAAGTAATAGGGCCCGTCGATCTTGTCCATCTCGCCGGTCTGCGAGTCACCCACCACGATGCCCGGGCGGTAGATGCGCCAGGGCAGGGTTTTCTCACGGCGCACCAGCGCTTCCGAGTCGTGCTTGCTGCGGTAGTAGGGGTTATCGAGGCCCGTGGCCTCCTCGAACATCTCTTCGGTGAACACGCCGCGGTAGAGCCCAGCCGCGGCAATCGAGCTCACGTGGTGGAAGCAGCGTGCCTTCAGGGCGCGTGCGCAGGCCAGCGCATTGCGCGTACCGCCCACGTTGGCTTCAAGTTGTGCGTCGGCATCAGCCGTGAGGTCGTAGATCGCCGCCAGATGCACGAAGTGGCTGATCTTGCCGGCGAGCGCTGTAGTCTGCGCACGGCCAATGCCGAGCCGCATGCGCGAGAGCTCACCCGTCACGGCGATGAGCTGCGTCTCGTCCACGCCCCAGAGCGCGCGCAGTTGCTCGAGCTTGCCGAGGGATTGCTCGCGCACCAGCAAGTACACGCGAGCGCCGCGATCGAGCAGCCGTGGCACCAGGAAGCGCCCGATGAAACCCGTGCCGCCGGTGACGAAATAGGTGTTTGCCATGGGCGCTCAGCTGTTCAGCAGATAGGCGTTCAAGCCCGCCTGCCGCAGCAGGTAGACCGCGAGTTCGCTGCGCTTGCCGCCTTCCGGCGTGACCAGATAGGTCTTGTTGCGATCGAACTCCCGCAACCGTTTGCGCAGCACCACCACGGGCATGTTCATGGCACCCTCGACATGCTCCTGCCGGTACT
>JBILEG010000327.1:0-4350 GCA_044352225.1 Pseudomonadales bacterium
TCCTGTTCCCCAAACTCTCGGCCCCCACCGCGTGGAACGCGTCCGTCAAGGCCCGTGGCCGTTTCGACTACGAGGCCGAGCTCTGCGCAGTGCCGCTGGCCCCGATCGTCCCGGACGGCCCGGTGCAGTTCGGCTTCGTGCTCTGCAACGATTTCACGGATCGCTGGCCGCTGGTGCGCGATATCGACTTCGATCGACCCATGGGCACCACCGGATTCACGGAGGGAAAAGGCGGCCCGGGCATGCTGCCGCTGGGCCCCTTCCTGGTGGTGCCGCGCGACGACTCCGCGTTCTATCGGGCCGTGAGCCTGGAGTTGTTCGTGAACGGCCAGTTGCGGCAGCGCTCATCGGCATCCCTCATGATCTGGTCGCCGGAGCAGATCGCCGCGCAAGCACTCAGGAACTGCGCGCAGGACTACCACCGTGGCGCAGAGACCGTCAGGCTGACGGGCTGCGAGAGCATTCCCGCCGGCACTATCCTCCTGACCGGAACACCCGAAGGGGTGCTGTTCCATCCCGCAACGATCTGGAATCCCCTCGCCTACCTCCGCTCCGGCGATGAGGTGGTCATTCGCGCACCCTGGCTGGGCGTGCTGCAGAATCGCATCGAGTGATTGCAGAGCCCGGGCGCGCGGGGAATCATCCCCGTACGCCGTGTACATACCGCAACCCCGAGGAACACACACCGATGCCACGCCACACCGCCGCACTGCTGCTTTGTCTTGCATCGCTGTTGCTGCCAGCACCCGCGAGCGCGCAGGGCGACACGCAGATGGATCCACGCTCGATGGGAGGCGGTGATTGCGCGAAGAGCGCGCTCAACTGCCGGGACACGCCGAACCCGCTGCCCGCCACCGACACGGTGTGGCTGGAGCAGATGACATGGATGGAGGTGCGCGACGCGCTGGCGGCGGGCACGCGCAGCGTGCTCATTCCCACCGGCGGCATAGAGCCCAACGGCCCCTGGGTGGCACTCGGCAAGCACAACGTGATCCTGCAGGCAAACTGCGAGGCCATCGCCCGCAGGCTCGGCAACGCGCTCTGCGCACCGGTGATCAAGCACGTGCCGGAAGGCGGCATAGACCCGCCCGCGGGACACATGCGCACGCCCGGCACGATCAGCCTGCGGGATGACACCTTCAAGGCACTGCTCACCGATACCGCGGAATCGCTGATCGCGGGCGGGTTCACCGAGGTGCTGTTCATCGGCGACAGCGGCGGCAACCAGCCAGGCCAGCAGGCGGTGGCCGAGGCACTCGCAGGCAAATACGCGGGACGCGCTCGCGTCTTCCATGTACCGGCCTACTACGACTACGACGCGGTGATCGCGCACATGGCCGGCAAGGGGCTTGTGGAAGGCCGCCAGGAAGGGCTCCACGACGATGCCTTCACGACCCTGAACATGTACGTGGTCGATCCGGGCTCGGTGCGATACGAAGCGCGGCGTGCGGCGGGCCGCGCAAGCATCAATGGCGTGGATCTGTCGGATGCCGCACGGAACGCGGAACTGGGGAGGCAGATCGTGGCATTCCGCGCGGCCTTCACGGTGGAGGCCATCAAGACGCTGCGCGCCGCGGCAGCTCGATAGCGAACAGCCCATCGCTTCGCCAGCGGTCGAACTGCCGGCAACGATCCGACCCGGCCCGACTGGCATCGGCCGGGCCTGACTCCCAAAAAATGTCAGTTTTCTTTACACATCGGCGCTCAGGAAATTCGGTGGCCAATGTTTTTTATATTCCATTCAGTGAGATACAAATGCATATGGCTGATGGCACGAGCCTTGCTTACTAGTCGGCGTGCCCGATCGACATATCGTCAGACCGGCAAGCTCGCAAACATTCTTTCGCAGGAGCATCGCAATGAACATGAAGTCTTTTTCCAGAATCGCCTCTTCGGCAGCTTTGCTGCTCGCCGTCTCTGCCGGGACGCAGGCGGCATCCTTGATCGTCAATGGCAGCTTCGAGAGCACGCCGCAGGCTTCGGGCACCTGGGCCGTTTACAACAGCATCTCGGGCTGGACCACCACCTTCGGGCCGGGCATCGAGATCCGCAACAACGTCGCCGGCACCGCACAAGACGGCAACAATTTTGTGGAACTCGACTCGCACCCCAGTCCGGGCAACAGTTGGATGGCACAAACCTTCAACAGCCCGGGCGCAACCCTTGACGTGTCTTACTGGTATGCCGCCCGCTCCGGCACCGGACCGAGCACCAACGGCATAGAGGTATGGCTGAACGGCTTGAACGTCGGAGGGATGTTTTCTCCCGGGGACACCGGCCTAGGCAGCAACAACACCGCCTGGACTCTCTACACGGCAACCTTGCTGGGTGTCACCGGATCCAACACGCTCGAGTTCCGGGCGGTAGGCACATCGGAGACCTTGGGTGGCTCGCTGGATAACGTCACGGTCGAGGCAGTTCCCCTGCCTGGCAGCCTCGGGCTTCTGGGCGCCGGGCTCGCAGCCCTCGGCTTCGCTCGCCGCCGCCGCGCATCCTGATCTTCCTCCCGGCACAGTCCGGTCCAAAAGCCCGCCGCAAGGCGGGCTTTTTGCGTTCAGACTGCACGCGGGACTACCACCTTGGCACCTCCTATACCGTCAGGCCACCGGTGCACCATCGCGGGTGATGGCCGAGCGGAACGTGAGGTACGCATCGAGCACCGCGTCTTGCACCTCTAGCTGGGGGTAGTGACCTACGCCCTCCAGCACCACCACGTCGGGATCCGGCACCAGCTCGCGGTAACGCTCCGCGAGGTGACGACCCGACACCGGATCGACCGCGCCGCAGATGAGACGCCGCGGCACCGAGGATGAGACGAGCGCACCCACCCAGCGCGCACGGTGGAGCCGGCGCTGCGCCATGTAGTTGATGAGCCGCGCGAGCGCCTGCCGACCGGCATCGCGCTCGATCAGCACCCACAGGTCCTGCAGTTCCTCTCGCGTGGGCGGCTGCTTTCCCGAGATCGAGAGCATGGTGGCCTCGAACCGCGCGTAGCCCATCAGGCGCGCGAGCACGGGGCCGGCGATCGGGTTGGCGAGGAGCTTCTGGATCGGCCGGGCGCGATGGGTTTCCGGGAACAGCCCACCGTTCAGGAACACCATGCTGGCGACATGCAGCCGTCCCTCGCGCTCGCGTGCCAGCAGTTCCTGCGCGACGGTGTCGCCGTAATCGTGCGCGAGCACGTGTACTTCGCCCACGCCCTCGGCCGCGAGCAACGCCATGCAGAGATCCGCCTGCAAGGCGATCGGATAGTCACAACCGCGCGGCTTGGCCGAGAGCCCGAAGCCCAGCATGTCGAGCGCATAGAGCGAGTAGTGCTCGGCGAGCCGCGGCCAGACGCGGGCCCAGTCATAGCTCGCGGTGGGATAGCCGTGGATCAGCAGAAGCGGTGGCCTGCCATCGGCGACGGCGGTGCGCGTGAACACCGCATGGCCCGCGAGGCGGCGCATCTCACCGCCGTCGATCCAGGCCTGCAGCCGGGGTGAACCGGGCATGTGTATCGCTCCCCTGTCCTGCTCAGCGGCGCTGCTGTTCCCGGCGCAACACGCGCCGCGCGTACATCGCGAAGCTGTCCTGCACGATGAACGGCAGCAGCAGAAAATCATGCGCCTCCTTCGCCATCTGCGGATCGAGTTCGCGGACCGGGCCCAGCGCCTCTGCGCGCAACTGGTTGCGTGCGGCCAGTTCGATCAGCATCGCGAGATACGCGCTCTCCTCCACCGACGCCGTGGCGCACAGAAAACCGTGGTGCGCCAGCAGCAGGCTGCGGTGCGAGCCAAGCGCCTTGGCGATGATCTCGCCCTCTTCGTCGCCCACCGGCAGGCCCGGCCACTCCGACAGAAAGGCGCAGTCGTTCGCGAAGGGCGTGGCATCCATGTGCGAGACACGCAGCGGGCGGCCGGTCATCGAGAGCGCCGAGACAAAGGGCGGATGCGTGTGGATGATGCAGTTCACGTCGGGGCGGGCGCGGTAGATCCACATGTGGAAGCGCGTGGCGGAGTTCACCGCTCCCCTGCCCTCAAGGATGTTCAGTGATTCATCGATGCGGATGACGTGCTCGGGATGGATCTCGTCCAAACCGAGTTCCTCGGAGGTGGTGAGGAAGGTGTTGTCAGGGCAGCGCACCGTGAGCTGCCCTGCAAGCGTCTCCGAATGACCCTGCTCCGCGAGCATGCGACAGCTGAGCGCGATTTTCTCTTCCAGCGTCCAGTGGCTGGTGGGGGAGGGTGTAGCGTTCGCCACGGCGTGGCTGCTCTGATCATGCATGGAGAGTTCCTCGTGCAAAACGGGATATGCCGGTGCTCAGTGCATTGCGCCGGCCTGCGGTGCGGGTTCCGTATGTAGCACCCC
>JBILEG010000328.1:0-4335 GCA_044352225.1 Pseudomonadales bacterium
GAAAAACGGCTTTCCCGCGACACGACCGTACGCAAGCGGCTTGCCGGGCTTGATGGCCAGCTTCCAGAGCTGCAATTGGCCCAACGCCTCGACGGCGCCTTTGACGTGGTCTTCCTCGCCCACCGAGACGCCGCCCGTGCTGAGCACCACGTCCGCTGCCTCGGCTGCCTGGGACAACAAGCGACGGGTACCCTCGGGATCGTCGGGCACGATGCCCATATCGACCACCGTCATGCCGAGGTCTTCGAGCATGCCTGCCAGCATGTAGCGGTTCGAGTTGTAGATCTGGCCCGGCCCGAGGGGTCGACCGGGTTCGACCAGCTCGTTACCTGTCGAGAGAATGGCCACACGCAGGCTCGGAAGTACCGGCACCTGCGACAGGCCTACGGAAGCAAGAAGGCCGATGTGGGCCGGGGTGAGCCTCGTACCCGACTCGACAACACGGCTACCTGCCCCAATGTCCTGCCCGCGGGGACGCACGTTGGCCGCCGCACGCACGCCCTCACCGAATTCGACGGCGCCATCGACCGCTCGCGCATCCTCCTGCATCACGACGGTGTCCGCGCCCGGCGGGAGTTCGGCGCCCGTGAAGATCCGCACCGCCGTGCCGGGTTGCAACGCCTCGCCCACGGAGCCCGCCACCACGCGTTGCGTCACTGTGAAATGCCGCTGACCCGCGGCGTAGTCCGTAAAGCGCAGTGCGTAGCCGTCCATGGAACTGTTGTCGGCAGGTGGCACATCGATACCGGAATGGACATCGCTGGCAAGCACCCGATGGCGGCACTCTCCGAGCGGCAACATGTCCGCGCCGGATACGGGCTGCGCATCAGCCAGTATCCGGGTCAGTGCCTCCTCAACGGGCGTCAGACCCTGCGTAGGCCCAGACATGGCTCAGCGCGGATCCTGCACGCCGCGCAGCACGATGCTCGCGAAGTTGCAGGGGCGGTAGGTGCTGTCCAACTGGTCCCGCACGATGCCTTCCCAGGCCGTGCGGCAGGCGCCGGTGGAGCCGGGCATGCAAAAGATCACCGTGCGGTTGGCAAGGCCCGCGAAGGCGCGCGACTGCAGCGTGGAGCTGCCTATCTCCTGGAATGACAAGGCACGGAATGTCTCTCCGAAGCCCTCGATATGCTTGTCGAACAGCGGGGCGAGCGCCTCGGGCGTGGAGTCCCGGCCGCTGAAACCCGTACCGCCCGTCACCAGGACCGCCTGCACCTCGGGGTCTGCGATCCACTGCGAGACCTGCGCACGCAGCTGGTAGATGTCGTCCTTGACGATGGCGCGTGCTGCAAGCGTGTGCCCTGCGGCAAGCAGATTGTCAACGAGGTACTGCCCCGAGGTGTCGGTATCCGGGGTACGCGTATCAGAAACCGTCAGCACGGCGAGCTTGAGCGGGATTTTCTCTGCGGAAGCGGTCATGCGGATTTCCTTTCAACGACAGTATTCGGCAACCAACGAGGGCAAAGCAGCACGCCAGGCGCGCTGCTTGATACCGAAAGCACCCAGCAGCTGGTGACAGTTGAGTATGACGTGATGCTCCTGGCCCGGCACATCGCGCAACTGCACGGATTCGCGACGTATGCGGCCGTACTGCGAAGCCAGCGCCGTGACTGCCTCGGCAAAATTGTAAAGGCTCGCTGCATCCGAACTGCAGTAGTGATAGACGCCCCAGGGCTGGGCCCCGCAAGCAAGCTGCAGGATGATCGCCACGATCACCCGGGCCAGATCAACCGCCGGCGTGGGGCAGATCTTGTCGTCGCTGCAGTCGAAGGGCTCGCCGCGTTCGAGTTGACGCATCACACGGGTGAAAAGGTTGTCCCCCTGGGACGCAATAAGCGGGCCGCAGCGCAACACAACGTGGCGAGGCGTACGCCGGATGACGTGATTCTCGGCATGCACCACGCGCAGGGCGTGTTCGTCGCGCCGGTCAGCGTCCTTCTCACGGTAGGCGCCAGTGCGCCGGCCGGCGAACATGCTGTCGTCCGATACATGCAACAGCGCTGCATTGCGCGCGCGGCAGGCATTACTCAGGTTCTTTACCAGCAGCAGGCTTCGCTTGGCGAGCGCGGGATCAGCACCGGCAAACCACTCGCGTGACATCAGGTTCACCACCTGTGTCGCACCATGAACGGCAAAGGCGTGCTCGAGAAGCCGGGAGCCCTCGAGCACGGGGTCTTTGCTGGATATGGAGACGAAGGGGAGATCTCTCCCCTGAAGGCTCGCCGCGAGTTCGAGGCCGAGCCTGCAATCAGAACCGATGAGGACCGCTTTCACACGTTGACTGCTGCCGGGCGGCCATGGACGTTCCGTTCACGATCAGAACGGAATGTCGTCCTCCATGGGCTCCATCTCGCGGACGGGAGCGGTCTCGGGGCCGCGGCGGGGCTGCTGCTGACGGGCCTCGGGGTAGTTGTAGTCGGCGTCACCGCCGCCACCCATGCCGCCACCGCCGCCCTGACGGCCGTCGAGCATCTGCATCTCGGCAGCGACGATTTCCGTCGTGTACTGGTCCTTGCCTTCCTTGTCTTGCCACTTGCGGGTGCGAATTGCCCCCTCGACATAGACCTTGGAACCCTTCTTAAGGTACTCGGCTGCAATCTCGGCCAAGCGGTTGAAGAACACGACCCGATGCCACTCGGTACGTTCCTGTTGCTGGCCGCTGGTCTTGTCTTTCCAGGTCTCGGATGTGGCGAGACGCACGTTCGTGACCGCGCCGCCAGATGGCAGGTAGCGCGTTTCCGGATCGGCACCGCAGTTGCCGATCAGGATGACCTTGTTGACTCCCTTTGCCATGATTTCCTCCTTGATGCCTCAGGCAGTGGATGGGACCGGGACTAGACCACGCGCGCAGAGGGCATGTCAATCAGACATGTCTTACGGGAAGGCCGTGCAGTTGCGAGTCGTCGAAGTGGGCGTCGACCTGAAGGTAAGCGAGGCTTTCGCCCTCCAGCACCAGCACCTCCCGCACACCCGCCAGCGCTCTCAAAGAGGTCGACAACTCCTCTGCAGACGGGCAGTCCGGCAGAAGTCCCAGCGTCACGGATCGCAGGTACTGCGGCCCCGACATACCGAAGGCAAGGAACAGCCAGCCGAAGGCAAGGAAAGCGCAGGTCCCGAAAACAGCGGCCAGGCCTCCGTGCTGCAGCGCGAAGCCTCCACCTGCGCCCCCCATGAAGGCGCCCAGAAACTGGCAGGTGGAATACAAGCCAGAGGCAGTACCCCGATTGTCGGGCCGGGTGGCGCGGCTCATCAGCGAGGGCAAGGCTGCTTCCAGGTAGTTGATGGCAAGGAAGTACATGGCGAGTGCGGTGAAAGCCACAACAACGCCCGGGTGCCATCCGCCCGGCAGCGCCACGCCCGCAGCGGCGGCCGTCCACGCGCACAACAAGGCCATCGCAGCCGCGATGAGCCCCACCACGGCGAGGAACACACCGCGTACTTTCCGCTTGCGCTCGGCGAATACCAGCATCGGGATCATCGCCACGAAGGAACCGCCCAGCAGCCAGCCGTAAATCACGCCGTGCGATTCCCGCGGAATACCGAGATCGTCCGCCAGCACCCTCGGTACGGCCATGAACGAGGCCGTCAGAATGAAGTGCAGCACCAGCACACCGGCATCCAGCCGGAGCAGTTGGGGGTCGCGCATGACCTCCCGCAGCACCTTCCTCGACGGCGCTCCGGGTTTGCGCGCAGAGACCACCGGGTACGGCACCACCCACATCGCGAGCGCGAGACCCAGCGCAGCCAGCGCCGCAATGGTGAGGAACAGCCCCTTCAGACCCGCCCATCCGGTAACGACAGGGCCGAGCACCAGAGAGAGGGCAAAGGAGACGCCGATACTCGCACCCACGCTCGCCATCGCCTTGCTGCGGTTTTCTTCGCGTGTGACATCGGCCAGCAAGGCCATCAGTGTGCTCGCCACTGCACCGGCGCCCTGCAACGCACGCCCGAGGATGATGCCCCAGATGCTCCCCGCGAAAGCCGCCACCAGGCTGCCCACCAGAAACACGAGCTGGCTGCCGATCACCACGGGCTTGCGCCCCACGCGATCCGAGAGCATTCCCAGCGGCAACTGCAGGCAGGCTTGCGCGAGCCCGTAGATGCCGAGGGAGAGACCGATCAGAAAAGGCGAAGCCTCGGGAAAGTCACGTGCGTACACCGACATCACGGGCAACAGCATGAACAGCCCGAGCATGCGCACCAGATACAGCGTGGCAAGCGAGCCTATTGCGCGCGTCTCGATCGGGGAAAAACCGGTGGAACTCAAGACGCGCCCTCAGGAAAATCGCGCGACGATGGCGAGGAGTTCGTCGCGCTTGGCCTCCATGAGTGCAC
>JBILEG010000329.1:0-4328 GCA_044352225.1 Pseudomonadales bacterium
GCGAGCCCGGTGAGAGTGCGTATCGAGCGCATGGGGAGGTTCTCCTTGCAGGGTTGCGATGAACTGCGCTGCGGCAGTTGGCCGATCATAGATCAGCCGCCAGAGCGATGCGCGCTCCGGGACACGCATCAGCCATCCGCGCACCAGCTGCCATGAAAACCCGCCGGTACCCGCACCGGCAGATGCACGGTGGCCACGGGCTCTCCCGCGATATCAGCGGCATCCAGAATCACGAGATCACTGCGATCCGCGGCACGGTCCAGCCGCAGCGCCATGACCCAGCCCTCGTCCTCTGCTGCGCTCGCATGGCGCGGCACGAACACGGGCTCCCCGAAGCCCTTGCCCTCACCTTCGTCACGGAGCTCGCTGGCGCCGCTCTGCATGTCGTATCGCACGATCGCGCGCTGCGCGAAACCGCGCCCGGGCATTGATGCATAACCGTAGCGATACGGCAGGCCCGTGAGGCGTTCGTCGATGCGCGGAAACTCCACGGGGCGCTCGTCCATCCGCGTGGCCCGGAAACCGCGCCGTGCGGGATCGAGCGTCCAGCGCTCCAGCACCGGGCGCCCTTCCATCGGACCGCGCTGTTCTGTGGCGAACATGCGCGGGTGGCGCACCACGTCGACCTGCACGCATCCGTCCGCGTCGTCGAAGGCGTTCATCGGATGGAACACATAGCAGGACGCCGTTTCGATCCAGACGATGTCCTCTGCGCCACCCTCGCGCGGCAACAACCCGATGCGCGGCGTGTAATCCGGATCCCAGCGATAGGGCAAGGGCGCGCCCGCAACAGCAGCTGCGTGGTTCAAAAGGCAAGGCTGGTCGAATACGAGTGCGTAGCGTTCCGTGATCGCCATGTCGTGGATCATGGGGGCGCCGGGCAGCGGAATATCCACCGTGCGTCGCACACGACCGTCGGTACCGACGACGAGGTACTGCACTCGGTTGCCCCAGCCCCAGAAGTAACCCATCGCGTGCAGTTCGCCCGTGAGCGGATCACGCTTGGGATGTGCGCTGAAGGGCCCGGGCAAGGTGCCGCCGAAATCCGCCACGCTGACCGTATCGAGATCGAAAGAGAGCTCCACCGGCGGGCTGCCGCCCTCCACCAGTGCGAGCGTGCGTCCGGCATGCACCATCACGTGGGTGTTGGCCGAGAACACCCCGTGCCCGGGAGGCCAGGGATTGGGGCAGCGGGGCTCGCCCAGCACGTCGGTCACGTCGGGCGTACGCACGTAACGGTTGCGGTACCACTCGGCGCGGCCCTCGCGCAGACGTATGCCGTGGACCATGCCGTTGCCGAGGAACCAGTGATGCGTGGCCTCGTTCACTGCGGCGATCGGGTTGGGGCCATTGCGGAGGAAGCGCCCGCAGAGCTCGGGCGGGATCTCGCCCGTCACGCGCAGATCGAAAGCGGTGGTTTCCTCGCGGACGGGTGCGAATTCACCATGCAGGAAGGGGTGCGCTGTTGCAGGCTGTGCCACGGGAGATGCTCCGCTCCGGGTGAGGCGCCGATTCTGCGCGCCCGAGCGGTCTGCTTGGAAGAGCCCGAGGCTCAGCCGGGCTGGCGCAAGCCTGCAAGCGATTCGTCGGCAGCGACCTCCGCGAGCAACCATCGGGCGAAGGCGAGGAACTTCGCTTGCACACGCATCTCGTTGCGACAGGCCAGGAACCAGCGGTTGGGGTTGGTCACGCGCTTGCCGGGAAACACCTCGACCAACGTGCCGGCCTTGAGATCGCGCTCCATGTAGGGCTGCTGCCCCAGCGCCACACCGATGCCGCGCACCGCGCTCGCGAGCGCCACGTCGTAGCTCTCGAAGCGCAGGCCCGCCGGCTGCGGCGGCACCTCAAGGCAATGCGCGCGGAACCATGCAGGCCAATCGTCGGCGGAGGGATAGACCTGCAGCAAATCCTGCCCCGCCAGATCCGCAGGTTCACGCAGTTCGGGATGGTCTGCGAGATAGGCCGGGCTGCAGACAGGGAAGAGCTCGCAAACGAACAAGGGCTCGTAATGCACACCCGGCTGCTCGGGCTGCCCGATGATGATGGCGGCATCGATATCGGCCTGCGAGAACTGCGGGTCCTGCTGCGCAGTGTGAAGATGCACGCGGAAGCCGGGACAAGCCTCCTGGAAACGCGAGAGCCGCGGCAAGAGCCAGCGCATCGTGAAGGTGGAATAGACCTGCAGCGTGAGCACGCTGTCGGAACGCCCCTGCAGCAGCCGCGCCGTGCCCTCGGCGATGCCATCGAACGCTACGCTGAGTACCGGCAGATAGAGTTTTCCGACAGCCGTCAGTTCCAGCCCGCGCACCTTGCGCACGAAGAGCGCGATGCCGAGGGCATCCTCCAGCCCCTTCACCTGGTGGCTGACCGCCGACTGCGACACGCAGAGCTCCTCGGCCGCAGCCTTGTAGCTCATATGACGCGCCGCCGCCTCGAAGGCGCGCAGCGCATTCAGCGAGGGCAGACGCCGGCGCATCGGAGTTCAGGCCTGAAGGGGCAAACCGCGCGCGATGCGCTTCTCCGCGTCGAAAAACGGCGGCTCCGTGACGACCGCCTGTTGCAGGCCCGCGTCGGTCTCGACCGCGATGCGCGTGCCTGCCGCGGGCGCTGCGCCTTCGAAACGCAACAGCGCGATCCCGCAACCAAGCTGCGGCGACCGTGCCGAGGCCGTGACATGCCCCGTGATACCGGAAGCCGAGACCACCGGCGCACCGCGCCGCGGCACGCCCGCCTCGCAACGTAAACCCGTGAGACGCAGCGCGCGGTCGCAACGCTCCAGCGCATCACGCCCGATGAAATCACCGCGATCCATGTCCACGAAGCGCCCGAGCCCCGCCTGCCAGGGGTTCAGGCTGGTGTCGATGTCCGTGCCGTAATCGAGGATACCGGCCTCGATGCGACGTGCCGTCATGGAGGCGAGCGAGGCCGCCTGCAGACCGAAGGCCGCGCCGCGTTCGAGCAGGAGCTGCCAGAGCTCGCCGTTCTGCGCGCCGTCGATGGGCGTGTAGATCTCGAAGCCCAGTTCGCTCGTCCAGCCGGTGCGCGAGAGCACCACGGGCTGCCCGGCGATGCTGGCGTTTGCAACGCCGAAATAGCGCCAGTCGGGCCCCGGCGCAGGATCCGCCACGGCCTGCAGGATCTCGAGCGATTTCGCGCCTTGCACCTGCAGCACCCACACACCCGGATCGAAGACGCGCACGTCCATACCGATCGCGTGCGCCTGCAGCCAGGGAAGGAATTCGCCATCGGCCATCACGTACCAGAAGCGGTCTTCGGCAAGGCGCATCAGCACGCCGTCCATCAGCAGGCCGCCGCTCATATCGCAGGCGAGGCCGTAGGCCGCACGGTTCACGCCAAGGTTGCCGGTGCGCCGCACCAGCACCTTGTCGAGCAGCGCCACGGCATCCGGGCCGCTGATCTCCAGCGGGCGTTCGGGGACGTCGTAGAGGAGCGCGTTGTGGCGCAAGCGCCAGTACTCCGCGAGCGCGTCGCCGCCCAGGTCGAGCGGGTAGAGGCGCTGGTTGTAGACGCCGTAGCGGGCCTCTGGACAGTCGTAGAAGCGAAAGAACGGCGAGCGCAGAAAGCGGTGACTGGAGATGTTCAGTACGCCGCCGGCGACCTTGGGTGCGGGGGATTGGCTCATGCGTGTGGTTCCTGTCAGATGCTGAAGCCGCCCAGCTTGGTCTCGAGGTATTCCTCGATGCCCTGGCGCGCGCCCTCACGGCCGAGGCCGCTGTCCTTGATGCCACCGAAAGGCGCCGCAGCGCTGGTGGGGTTGATGTCGTTGATGCCGACCATGCCGAACTGCAGCCCCTCGAACATGCGCATCGCCCGCGCAAGGTTCTGCGTGTACACGTAGGAGGCGAGCCCGTAGTGGGTGTCGTTCGCCATGGCGAGCGCTTCATGTTCGGTGTCGAAGAGGATCACCGGCGCTACCGGGCCGAAGGTCTCTTCACGGTAGATGCGCATCGCGGGCGTCACCGCACTCAACAGCGTGGGCGCATAGAAAAACCCGCGCTCGAGGCCGCCTTCCGTCAGGCGCTTGCCGCCCGTGTGCAGCGTCGCGCCCAGACCGAGTGCGTCCTGCACCTGCGCCTCGACCTTGTCGATGGCGCGCTGGCTGAAGAGCGGTCCTACCGTGCTTTTGTCGTCCATGCCATCGCCCGCTCGCTGCGCCGCGACGCGCGCTTCGAGCGTGCGCCGGAAAGGCTCGGCGATGCTGCGCTGCACGAAGATGCGGTTCGGGCTGATGCAGGCCTGCCCGGTGTTCAGGAACTTGACGGCGGCCGCGCCCTTGGCCGCGTGCACCGGATCGGCGTCTTCGAAGA
>JBILEG010000064.1:0-12051 GCA_044352225.1 Pseudomonadales bacterium
CTCCCCGTAGGTGTCCTCAAGCTCGGTGCCGATGGGGACGCGCTGCTCTTTTGCCCCGTTGAACTGCCCGTTACCGTCGTAGTCGGTTTCGGAATCGGCGATCAGCAGGACCCGGTCGTCGTTGGTCAGCAGCGCGCTGTAGATGTCGCTCACGCCCGGGTTCACGGCGAGCCAGCGTTTCTGCGCCTCCAGGATGCGCAGGTACGCGGGGTCGTCGGGGCGGGTGTCGGTGCCCAGTTTGAGCAGCCCCATCATCTCCATCTCGTTGGCGAAGGTGGGTGCTAGGCCCTGAAGCATGTCGCGAAGGTGCGCCCGCTCGTTCTCGCCGGCGTAGTAGGTCGACAGGCTGGCGCCCACGACCAGTGCCGCGATCGAGGGGACGTAAGCGCGGGGGTAGGGTATGTCGCGGACGTTGGCCGGCGAGTAACGGTGCGCCCAGAAAACGCCGCCCGCGACCAGCAGCAGGAAAACGGCCAGGTCGAGTTGGTATTCGAGGGCGTGGGCTAGGAGCATCTGGCCGGCCGTAGGAAGCGGACGTCCGGTGAGTATAACGACCCCCGGGGGTTTCTACAGGCCAATGCGCGGATTGCCCGGAACTCTGTCTGCCGCACGGCGCCCGGGCGCAGGCGCGGTAGAGGCCGACGCTGCGCCGGGGCTATACTCGCGCCCCGTCATCGTGGGGGAAAACAGCACATGGGCGCGCAGTGGAAGGCCAAGCCGAAAGCCGATGCGGCCGCAGCGAAGGGAAAACTCTTCACCAAGCTGGCCAAGGAGATCATGGTAGCGGCCCGTGGCGGCGCTGATCCCGACATGAACGCGCGGCTGCGCAAGGCCATCGACCAGGCCAAGCGTGCCTCCATGCCCAAGGACACCCTCGAGCGTGCCATCAAGAAAGGCGCCGGACTGCTGGACGGCGAAGTCCACTACGAGCATGTCACCTATGAGGGCTTTGCGCCGCACCGGGTCCCGGTGATCGTCGAGTGCCTCACCGACAACAAGAACCGTACCGCCATGAGCGTCAGAATGCTCTTCCGCAAGGGGCAGCTCGCCAACTCGGGCTCGGTCAGCTGGGACTTCAAACACCTGGGGATGATCGAGGGCAAGGCTGACAGCCCTGGCGCTGATGCCGAAACCGCTGCCATCGAAGCCGGCGCCCAGGATCTCGAGGATCACGGTGACGGTGTCACGCTGTTCTACACCGATCCTACCGACCTCGATATCGTGAGCCATGCCCTGCCGAATTTCGGGTTCACGGTGCTCTCTTCGAAGCTCGGGTATCTGGCCAACAATCCCGTGGCCCTCGACGATGCCGCGCGTGCGGAGGTCGAGGATTTCCTCACGGCGCTGGACGATGACGACGACGTGCAGCAGGTCTATGCGGGCATGGCCTGAGGGCTGCCAGCTGTCGCGGGCATGGCCCGCTCCTACGGGCGGTTTTGCTGGCGGGGCCTGATCGCCGGGGTGTCGCGGGCATGGCCCGCTCCTACGGGTGGTTTTGCTAGCGGGGCCTGATGGCCGGGGTGTCGCGGGCATGGCCCGCTCCTACGGGTGGTTTTGCTGGCGGGGCCTGATCGCCGGGGTGTCGCGGGCATGGCCCGCTCCTACGGGTGGTTTTGCTGGCGGGGCCTGATCGCCGGGGTGTCGCGGGCATGGCCCGTTCCTACGGGTTCGGGTGTAGGAGGGGGCCATGCCCCCGACAGGAGCCTCGCCGCTACAGTCCCACCTGCCGCCCGTCTTTCATCACCCACGCCATTTTCTTCAGCACGGTGACGTCATCCAGCGGGTTGCCCTGCACGGCGACCATGTCGGCTCGCTTGCCGGGTTCGAGGCTGCCGATCTCGGCGGCCAGCCCCAGCAGATCAGCCGCATTCACGGTCGCGGCCGCGATGGCCGTAGCCGGTGTCATGCCGTTCTTCACCATCAGTTCGAACTCGTCCGCGTTGCGCCCGTGCTTGCTCACGCCGGCATCCGTTCCGAAGGCGATCTTCACGCCGCGGGGCACGGCGAGTTGCAGTGACTTGCCCGTGACGCCGATACGCCACTCGATCTTCGCCCGCACCTCGGGGCTGTAGGCCTCCGGGTTCGCCGCCAGGCGCTCGATATAGCCGTTCACGGTGGAGAGCGTGGGCACGTAGTAGGCGCCGCTTTTCAGGAATAGCCGGATCTCCTCATCGCCAAGCAAGGTGCCGTGCTCTATCGAGTCGGCGCCCGCAGCGAGCGCGAGCCGGATGCCATCGGCGCCGTGCGCATGCACGGCGAACTTCTTGCCGTAGAGATGCGCGGTGTCGACCAGTGCGCGCACCTCGTCCTGGAAGGCCTGCGCTCCCAGCCCCGCGCCGATGCGGCTGTTCACGCCGCCCGTGGTGGCGATCTTGATCACATCGACGCCGCGCCCGATCTGCAGGCGCACCGCACGGCGGCAGGATTCCGGGCCGTCGCAGAGGTTTTCGTGCGAGAGGGCCGCGTGCAGGTCCTCGCGCATTCCCAGTCGTTCGTCCATGTGGCCCGAGGTGGTGGAAATGGAGCGGCCGGCGTCGACGATACGCGGCCCCTCGACCAGGCCTTCGGCCACGGCATCGCGGAGCGCGAGGGTGGCACCGGTGCCGTCACCGAGGTTGCGCACGGTGGTGAAACCCGCGCGCAGTGTCTTGCGTGCGTTTGCGAGCGTCCGGTAGGCCACGGCCGCATCGGAGAGCGTGACGTCCTCGATCAGACCGCCCGTGCCGCCGGTGTCGGAGGCGAGGTGCACGTGGCTGTCGATCAGGCCGGGCAACACGAATCGCTCGCGCAGATCGATCACGCGGGCACCACCCACGCCCAGATCCGCCGGTTCCCGGAACCCGTCTTCCACGGCGCTGATGCGCCCGTCGCGCACCACCACGGTGGAGGCGCCGCGCGGTGCCTTGCCCGGGCGGTCGAGCAGTGCGCCGGCGTGGATCACGATGTTTTCGGCAAGGGCCGCGCCGGAGAGGAGCGCGGCGCAGGCCACGCTGGCGAGAAGAGCGTTTCTGATCATGGCGTACGGGTCTCCGGTTGGGGTTTCTCCTGCTGTCGAGCGCTGATCCAGGCGTCGACGTTGCGCTCGAGCACGGCGAGTGGCAGGGCACCGCTGCCGAGAACCACATCGTGGAAGGCGCGCACATCGAAGCTCTCGCCGAGCGTGGTTTCGGCGCGGCTGCGCAATTCACGGATTTTCAGCTGGCCGATCTTGTAGGCGAGCGCCTGGCCGGGCCACGTGATGTAACGGTCCACCTCGACCGTTACGTCGTGCTCCTGCTTGCCGGCGTTCTGCATGAAGTAATCGATTGCCTGCTGCCGGCTCCAGCCGAAGGCGTGGATGCCGGTATCGACCACCAGTCGCACCGCGCGCCACATCTCGTAGGTGAGTTGGCCGAAGCGCGAGTACGGGTCCTGATACAGGCCGAGGTCCGGGCCGAGGCTCTCGCTGTAAAGTCCCCAGCCCTCGACGAAAGCGGTGTAACCCGACTCGGTGCGGAATTTGGGCAGGTTCTCGAGTTCCTGCGCCAGGGCGATTTGCAGGTGGTGGCCGGGCACGGACTCGTGCACGGAGAGCGCCTCCATTTCCCAGGTCGGGCGCGTCTCGAGGCGGTAGGTGTTGGCGTAGAACAGACCGGCACGGCCCGCGTCCGGCGAGCCCGGCTGGTAGTAAGCGGTGGTGGCTGCGGGTGCCGTGTGCGCGGGTATCTCGGCCACGCCGTAGGGCAGGCGGGGGAGCGTGCCGAAGAGCCGTGGCAGGCCTGCATCGATGCGTTTGCAGATATCGCGGTAGTGGCGCAACAGCGACGGCGCGTCGGTGTGGTAGAAGCGGGGATCGGTGCGCAGGAAGTGGAAGAACTCTTCCATGCTGCCCGTGAAGCCCGCCTCTGCCTTCACCGCTTCCATTGCCGCCCGTATGCGCTTCACCTCCGACAGGCCCAGCGCGTGGATGGCCTCCGGCGTCATGTCCGTGGTGGTGTGGTGGCGCACGGCGTGCGCGTACCAGGCCTGGCCTTCGGGCAGGGCGGAGATGGCGATGCTCTCGCGGGTGCGGGGGTAGTAGTCGCGCGTCCAGAAGGCGAGGAGCCTGCCGTAGGCAGGGATGACGTCGTCGCGTACCGCAGCGAGGGCGTCGTCCTGCAGGCGCTTGCGTGCATCCTCGGGAATCGAGGCGGGCAGTTCTGCCAGTGCTGTCACGAAGGGGCTTTGCGCCGGTGGCTGTGTTGCCAGTGCTGCAAGCTGTGGTTCGACTTTGGCGAGTGGCGCGCGTGGCGGCGTGATGCCTCGACGAGCGCCCTCGGCGAGCACCTCCTGCAGTTCCTGCAGTGCGCGCGGCACCTGACGCAGACGCTTGATGTAGTCCTCGACGTGGCGCACCGAATCGAGCGGCGCCTGTGCGAGGTCCGCTGCCAGTCCTGCCGGCAGGCTGTACTGCTGGTTCACCGGCATGAGTGCGTAAGGGAAACGTTGACCGGCGACGGCATCCTCGAGTTGCCCGAGGTAAATCTCGCGGTTCTCGCGGTTGCGTGCGCTGAGCCCCACCACAGGCAGTTCGCGCAGACGCGTCAGCGCTTCGCGCTCATGGCGCTGTTGACGCTCGATCGCGGCCAGCGAGAAATCCCCGAGCCGGTCGTTCCAGCGCAGATCGCCCACGCTGCTCGCCCAGAGCGGCGACTCCTCCATCTGCTTGTCCCACTCTTCTGCGAAAAAGGCTTCGAGGGCCGTATCCGCCTCGCTCGCCCGCGCGGGCAGGGCAAGCGTGAGTGTCGCGCACAGCAGCAGGAAAAGCAGGCGCATGCTCTTCTCTCCCGGCTCTCAGGGTGAGCCGATCAGGTGTTCGGGTGCCTCCCGCGTCGGGCGGATCTCGCCGCGGGCAAGGCGATCGAAGTAGCTGCGCATCTCGCGGCGCACCACCGGCGCAAGCAGGTACAGCCCGATCACGTTCGGCACCGCCATCAGGAAGTAGATGGCGTCGGCGAAATCCACCAGCTGGTCGAGATCCATGGTGACGCCCACCACGGTGGCCGAGAGGAAGAAGAGCTTGTAGCAGACGTCTACCGTGGACGTTTCGCCGAAGAGGTAATTGGCGGCCTTGGTGCCGTAGTAGCAGTAACTGATCATCGTGGAGTAGGCGAAAAGCATCACCACCACGGCGAGCACGTACGGGAACCAGGGCATGACCGTGCCGAAGGCCACCGAGGTGAGCGCCACGCCCTGCGCGGACGGATCGATGGCAGCAGCCCCCGAGATCACGATCACCAGCGCTGTCATGGTGCAGATGATCACGGTGTCGATGAAGGGCTCCCAGAGCGCGACCAGACCTTCCGTCATGGGCTCGCTGGTCTTCACGCTGGCGTGCGCGATGGGCGCGGATCCGATGCCCGCCTCGTTCGAGAAGGCCGCGCGACGGAAGCCCTGCAGCAGCACGCCGATCATGCCGCCCTGCACGCCTTCCGGCGTGAAGGCACCCACCAGGATCTGCGCGAGCGCCGAGGGAATGTGCGCGGCGTTCACGCCGATCACCACCAGCCCCGCAAGCAGGTAAATGCCCGCCATCAGCGGCACGAGCTTGTCCGTGACTTTCGCGATGCGGCTGATGCCCCCCAGCACGACCACGCCGGTGGCGAGCGCCATGCCCACGCCGAAGAGCCACGCGCGACCCGCCAGCACGCTCTCTTCCCCGCCAGTGATCAGCAGCACCTGCTGGTAGGCGTTGTTCACCTGGAAGAAATTCCCGGAGCCGATGGTGCCGAAGACACAGAGCACCGCGAAGCTGATGCCGAGGAAACGCCCCAGCGGTGCGAGTGAGGGGTAATTCGCCGGGATGCCTTGCGAGAGGTAGTACATCGGCCCGCCCGAGACGCTGCCGTCGGGCCGTTCGTGGCGGTATTTCACCGCGAGCGTGCACTCGCAGAATTTGGTGGCCATGCCGAGGAACGCGGCCACGATCATCCAGAACGCCGCACCCGGCCCGCCGATGGTCACCGCCACCGCCACGCCCGCGATGTTGCCGAGGCCCACGGTTCCCGAGAGCGCTGTCGCCAGCGCCTGGAAGTGCGTGGTGTCGCCGGCGTGGTTCGGATTTTCGTAGTCGCCGCGGATGATCCGCATGCCCTGTGCCATGCCGCGTACGTTGATGAAGCGGAAATACAGCGTGCAGAAAATGCCTGCGGCAATCAGCCAGAAGAGGATCCACGGCACTTGCGCGCTGCCGATGTGGATGGCCGCGAACACGAAGCCGGCCACCGCATCCGCGATGGGTTTGAAGGCCGTGGCGATGGCCTGATCGATGCCTTCCGCGGCTACGGCCGGCAGTGGCAAAAAGACGGCCGGAAGCGCCCCAAGGGCGGATCTGAGGTGTTGCATGAGCGGGGACGTCCCGGAAGGATTGGCGGATGGTACACCATCGGATTGAGTGCGCAGCCGCCTTCTGGCTATGATCCGGGCTCAGGCCGCCACGCGGCCGGATTCCCCGGTAATCCCCATGAAAACCCGCCTCGCCACTGCCTTGGTGTTTGCCTTTTCCGTTGCCTCCGGCGCCCGCGCCGGGCTGCCCTTCGACCAGATGATCGTCTTCGGCGCGAGCTACGACGACGCGGGCCAGTTCCCCGACCCGGACTTCGGCTATGCGACGGGGCTGCGCTTCACCAACATCGACCCCGCCACGGGCAAACGCGGTTACTCCATGCCCGAGTGGTTGGCGCTCGATCTGGGCATCGGCCGCCTGACGCCCTCCATACCGCTGGTGATCGTTCCGCGTACCGACACGGTGCAGACTGACAACATCAATTTCGCGGTCGGCGGGTACCGCGCAGAGCAGGTGCTGGCATCCGTGACCGGCACCCAGAGCCTTGCCGTGGGGCCGTTCTCTTCCTCGGGCCCCGGCTTCCTCGACCGTCTGGCGGCGGGTACGCTCAGCATCGGCCCGAACACGCTGTTCTACTCGTTGCCCGCAGGCAACGACATCCGCGATCTCGACGACCCTGCCCAGACGGCCGCCACCAGTGTGCAGATCGCCGCGGCACTGGTCGATGCAGGAGCGCGCTACGTGGTCACGCCCTTGCTGCCGAAGCTGGGGAGTTTCTCGGAGTCTGCCAACTTCGACGCCAACGGTCGCACCGCTCGCGGCGTGGGGCGCACCAATGCCGCCATCGCCTTCAATACGGCCTATATGCAGGGCCTCAAGGCCATCGATGGCAATTTCATCCTGATTGACGTGCCCACGCTTTTCGACGAAGTACTCGCGCGTCCGGGCAGCTTCGGTCTGGCCACCGACATCGACCAGACGACGGCCTGTTTCAACGCGACGGCGGTGGGTGGGCCGGGCTGTGTGGAGCCCGCCGGCCGCGGCAAGGCTGCCGGCGGCGACCCCGACGAGTTCGTGTTCTATGACGGCCTGCACCCCTCGCAGGTCGCGGCGCGTGCAGCCGCCGACCTGATGGAGTCCGTGATCCGCGCGCCGGGGCAGTTCTCACTTGTGCCCGAGGCCGTGCTCGCCGATGCGCTCGCCTACCAGAACACGCTGGACGAGCAGTTCGCCTCTGATCGCTGGAACCGGCCGGCGCAGCCCTGGCGCGTGTTTGCTTCCGTGCAGGGCGCGAGCGTGGACATCGCCGAGGGTGCCGCCGCGCCGGGCGCGAGCTCCGATTCGGCCGATCTCACGCTCGGCCTGATCCGTGCGCTGGGCAACGGCTGGCAGTTCGGGGCCTCGGTGGGGGCGCAATCGTCTGAACTGGATGTCTCCGGCGCGGGTAGCGGCTTCGACACCGCAGGCCTCCTCGCCTCGGCTTTCGTGGGCTACCGCTGCGATCGCTGGTTCGCGGATGCCGTTCTCACGGCCGGCAAGGTCGACGTGGAAAACATCGAGCGGGTGTTTGCCATAGGCCAGAGCCAGCAGCGTCGCGAGAGCGGCGAAACCGAGGCCGAGGTGTGGGCGCTGGCTGCCGACGTCGGCGTCAATCTGGCGCCTGCGGGATGGGCGCTGCGGGTCGGCCCCTTTCTGGGCGCCGACTACCACCAGCTGAACGTAGGCGGTTATGCCGAGGACGGCAGCAGTTCGTCGGCCATGCGTTATGCGGGCCTCGATCGTGATTCCCTGCTGGGGCGTGCGGGCCTGTTTGCCGACTATCCCTGGCGCCTTGGCGCGGCGCAGATGAGCCTGCGGGCAGATATTGCCTACGCCGAGGAATTCGAGGATCCCGAAAGCACTGTCAGCGCCGTGACCAAGAATCTTGCGGCGGGCCCCTGGTTCCGCATGCCGGGTCAGGATCTCGACGACAGCGGCGTGCGCGCATCTCTGGCCGTCGAAGGTGTGTGGAACAGTGGGTTGCGCGTGGGGCTCGGTTACCGCTACGACGAGATCGCCACCGAGGCGAGTTACCTCGGCCTGAATCTCAGCTACGGGCTCTGAGACGCGGCTGCGAATATCCCCGCCATGCGCTCTTCAGCCCAGCCGCGCAGCCGCCAGTCGCGTATGAAACCGCAGTGACCGCCGTGTGGCGTCACCTCGATGTGCAGTGCGGCGGGGCGGGCGATGCGTGAGAGGTCCGAGGCGGGAATCACCGGGTCGTCTTCGCTGGTGATGAGGTGGCTAGGCACCCGCAGGCTTGCGAGCCTGTCGCCGGTCAGCGCATAGGCCGCGAGATAAGACTGTGTGTCGCTGAAGTCCGTGTAGCGCGGCACGAAGAAGCGGTTCATGTCTTCCAGGCTGCGCAGCGTTTCCAGTTCGGCACCGAAGCCGTAGTCCGGGAAATGGCGCAGTTTCTCCTGCATCGCCCGCTTCCACTTGCGCAGGAAATACCCGTGATAGAGCGGGCTTCGGCCCAGCACCGACATGGTGTGCGCCGGGTCCAGCACGGGGCAGATCGCCACCACGCGCGTGATCGGGATCCGGTGCTCCGGCGCCGCCAACGCTACGCGCAGCGCGAAGTTTCCACCCAGCGAGAAACCACCCAGGAAGAGTCTCGGGTGCGGATGCAGCTCTGCGATACGCGCGACCGCATTCACCACCTCGGGCAGGCGCACGGAGTTGAAAAGTTCCCGGTTCAGATGCGAACTCGGGCCGTGGTCACGCAGGTGCAGGCGGAATACCGAGAAACCCCTGTCGAAAAGTGCCGCCGCCGCCGCGAGCAGGTAGGCAGCGCCGATGTGCCCGTGCCAACCGTGGATCAGGATGGCGATACCGGGTGCGTTCGCCTTGGCAGCCGCGTACTCGCCGTGCAGGCGGATGCCATCGCCGCATTCCAGGATCTCTTCACGGCTTGCGCCGAGCAGCGCCCGGGCGCGGGCGCGCGCCAGCGCACGGCGTGGACCCGCGCTCGCCAGTATCGACTGGGTGTGCGCGTTGCGGAGCCAGCGTGGCGGGTCGAAGCGGGTGTTCTGGTCCATGCAAGGCACAAAAAAAGAGCGGCCCGAAGGCCGCTCTGCAAGGGGCCGGCCGAAGCCGGTCTTACTGGTACTGATAGCTGACGTCGAGGCCGTAGGTGCGCGGCTCGCCGTAGACATCACCCGCGAAGCCCAGCGAACCGAAGTCGATACCCCAGTTCCGGTACTCCTCGTCGGTCAGGTTCTTGCCCCACAGCGAGACCCGCAGCGAGCCATCGCCCACGGCGACTTCGCTCAGGCTCAGACGGGCGTTGATGAGGGTGCGGTCATCCGTCGAGTCGAACTGGTTGTTGAAGGGGTGGAATACAAAGGCGTCCTTGTAGGCCACGTCCACCCGAGCCGAGATCTGGCCGATGGCGATCGGCGCGAAGTCGTACTGCGCGCCGATGTTCCAGGAGTTCTCGGGGGCCTGCGTCACCGTGGTGATAGCAGCGATGTCCTCGAGTTGGTTGGTGGCCGGGTTCCGGGCAAGGAACTCGTCATATTCCGCGTCGAGGTAGCCGTAGCTGGCCTCGATGGTCAGGCCATCGACGGGCACCATCACGACTTCAAGCTCGACGCCTTGGTAGGTGCCGGCACCCGCGTTCACGATCCGGCTCGAAGCGCCACCCGCGCCTGCCTCGAACTGCGCGATCTGGATGTCGGTGTAGTCGTTGGTGAACACGGCAGCGTTCACACGCAGGCGGTTTTCCCACCACTCGGACTTCATGCCCAGTTCCCAGCTCTTGACCTCTTCTTCCGCGAAAGGCGTGGTGAAGGAGCTGAGCGTGCTGGCGCGGGCGTTGAAGCCACCGCCGTTGTAGCCGGTCGAGTACTTGATGTAGGTGCTGACGTCGTCGGTGATCTTGTAGTTGCCCACCAGGACGTAGCTGGTGTTGCTCCAGGTGTCGTCCGCTTCCACGCGGCCTACCTGCGTGCCGGCCGTCGCCGTGTCGATGTCGAGGCTCTGGTTGTAAAGGAACTGGTCCTTGTCGTCCTCGGTGTAGCGGATGCCCGCCGTCACGTCGAACTGCTCGGTGAACTTGTAGGTGAACTGGCCGTAGGCCGCCACCGACTCCGAGTCGCCGCCGTAAGAGAAGTCGCTCACGCCCAGCTCGCCGACCGAGTCGAACAGCGGAAGGCGCTGCGTGCCGGTGCAGACGAAGCCGCCGAGAGCGGGTGGGCAGAAGCCTGCAGCGTTGTAGAGCGGCCCCAGGAACGGGGTGTTGGCACCTTGCGCCGCGACGAAGGCGATGGGCAGCGAGAAGGTTTGCGGGTTCACCTGGATGACCTTCTCCTTGTAGGTGAAGAGTCCGCCGGTGAAGAACAGTTTCTCATCCATCAGGTTGCCGATGATCTGCAACTCGTGGGTGTCGGTGTTGATGTTGCCTTTGTCGATCCCGGCGTGGAAACCGGGGGTGGGCACGGCCGCGCCGCCGCCGTAGAACAGGTCACGGGCGACGTAGGCGCCGCCGTCGAGGTCGGTGCTGTCATAACCCGAATCGACGCTGCGCATGCCGCCGATGTACTTCAGCGTGAGGGAGTCGGAAAGCTCCCAGGCAACCGTCAAGGTGTGGCCTTCGATGTCCAGCCACTCGTCGGAGACGGCATCGAGGGAGTAGTCGTCACGGCGCTTCTTCGGGTCGCCGACGGTGGCGGCCATGTCCTGGTACAACGAGCCGCCCAGGAAGGTGAAGGGCAGGGGGGTCGTGCTGAAGCCGTTATAGAGGCTGTCCTTGACCTTGGTGATCTGGAAGGGCGCAGGCACGCCCTTGTTGTCGGTCATGTCGTAGGAGTAGTCGACGGTCAGGGACTCCGTCGGGGTCCAGCGCAGGGCCAGACGGCCGGCCCAGTTGTCTTCGCTTGCGAGGTTTTTGGAGACTTCATCACGCGGGCCCATGGTGGGTTGTGCCGGGCCGCTGTAGTTGTTGTCGGCCCAGCCATCGGTCTTCATGCGGTTCAGGCTGACTTTGGCCGCGACGTTGGCGACTTTCGGGAAGTCGATGCTGGCGCCCGTCCGGTTGTAGCCGAAGTTACCCATGGAGGCATCGGCCTTGAAGCCCCACTCGCCGGTGGGCTTCTTGGTCGTGACGTTCACCGCGCCACCCGTGGTGTTGCGGCCGAAGAGCGTGCCCTGGGGGCCACGCAGCACTTCCACCCGCTCGATGTCCACGACGTCGAACACGGCGCCGACGGTCTTGCTCATGAAGACGCCGTCGATGTACATGCCCACCTTGGGGTCTGCGAGGAGGGAGGTCTCGCCCATGCCCATGCCGCGGATGAAGATACCCATGTTGCCGTTGGAGGACGGCTGCTTCTGTATGTTGACGTTGGGAGCGAAGTCCGCAACCTGCGCGACGTCGAAGACGCCGAGGTCGGTCAGTTTGCTCTCGGTGAAGGCGGTGATGGAGATCGGGGTGTCCTGCAGGGACTCTTCGCGGCGCTGGGCCGTGACCACGATTTCCTCGAGTCCGCCTTCCTGGGCGAGGGCCGGAACGGCCACACCGGATGTGGCCGCGATCGCGAGGGCGATGGCCGACATCTGGAATTGGGAAATGGAAGACCTTCTGCGCATGTGATACCCCTTGTCGGAAATTGCTATTTGATTCTCTGGACCAGAACATCTGCGGGCCACGTTGGGTCCGCGAATCGCTTTTGCGGGCGATTCCAACCCTACTATATCCGCATGAT
>JBILEG010000331.1:0-4293 GCA_044352225.1 Pseudomonadales bacterium
GGAACACGAGTCCACGACCGGCCAGCGCACGCAGGATTTCCGCAAGGAAGCGTGGACGTTTCTGCTCGCAGATCCGGCCGGCGAAAACGATCACGGGCATTTCCGGCCCGATATCCAGTTCGGCCCGCACACGGGTGCGGATGGCGCCTGCGTCGACGTACGGCGCGGCGTCGATCCCGGAATGACACACCGAGATGCGCTGCCGGTCTGCCCCGCGACCGACCATCCACTCCCGCAGATGCGCCGTGGTGACGAGGTTCAGGTCCAGCGCTTCCTGATAGCCCGCGCCGAACCGCGGGTGTCCGCCGTTCAGCCAGTGCGGCTCCTCGACATGGCAGAGATCGACGAAGGTCACGCCCTCGCAGAACGCCCGCAGATAGGGGAGCAGCTGATAGCCCAGCGTGCTGCCCGTGATCAGTACCGTGTCGATCCCGCGCGACCGGATCAGGTAGAGAATGAATCTCGGGAAATCCACGAGTCTGAGGAATGCGGGCAGAACGAAGACGTCCGGTGTGAGCCTGGCGAATTCGTGATGCCAGTTGTGGTGCGACTCCAGCGTGGCACAGACCGACACCCGATAGCCTTTCTCGAGCAGCAGGGATATCCAGTCGAGGTTCACCCGGTCCGCCCCTCCGGTGACCATCCAGGGGACCAGGAACAGGATTCGCCCCGTGTCCCCGCCCCGGGCAAGCGGATTCGCGAACGGCATCGTGGCTAAGGCCGCCTCGAAGGCCTCGGGTGGTCGGCGCTGCGGTGCGGGGAAACAGGCGTCGAGGTTCGCGTACTTCGTGGCAATCCGGTTCTCGAACTCCCGGTTCAAGGTGCCGTCCCGCATGACCTGCGCAAAACGTCCGCTGCTCCGCTTGCGGTACCACTCCAGATATTCGGGGATCGTGTATCCCCAGTGCCCTGCCTTGGCCATTGCCAGCCAGAAATCCCAGTCCTCGTGGCCGAGACGGATGGATTCGTCGAAGCCGCCGCAGTCCTCGAAGGCCCGGCGGCGGATCATGGAAAGCGGCGGGCCGCTGTTCGCCTGCAGATGGGCCTTCCCGCGTTCGAACCCGACCTGCCAGAGGAACTCTTCCTCGCCGAAGTTGACCGACCACGAGTTGCAGAAGCCGAACTCCGGATTGGACTCCAGGAACCAGACGCACTTCTCGAGGAAGGTCGGTTCGAGCATGTCGTCGCTGTCGAGCAGGCAGAGGTAGCGGCCCGTTGAAAGCTCAACTGCACGGTTCCTCGCGGCGGAGGGGCCGGCGTTGGGCTGCACGGCCACCTTGATCCGGGTGTCTCCCGACCGGACCCTCTCGAGCCGTTCCAGTGCGCCGGCATCGCGGCTGCCATCATCGACAATGACCCACTCCCAGGCCTGGAACGACTGCGCGAGCACGGAAGCCGCCGTCTCCAGGAACGATGCATCGCTGTCGAAATAGGGGGTGATTATCGAGACGACGGGTGGAGTGCCGTCACTGACCGGCGCGTAGCCGTAGACGGCACGGCCATGCGCTGCGGGAGTCCGGGTGTAATCGGGCCTGTCGCGATCGATCATCGCCGGTCAGGACCTCACGGCGGTGAACCATGCCCTGGCCCCTGCAGGATGGCCCTCGACCGTGACGCGCGGGTTGCGCGGGTTCCTGCTGTCGCAATCCGCCTTGAGCGCGACCTTGACGTCGCGGAAGCCGGCAGAACGCAGCATTCCCGACAGGCACTCGTCCCCGAAGATCCACCAGTAGGTCTCGTCGCCCCAGAATGCGCCTTCGACGAAATGGGCGTGTGTACTTCTCTCGGAGAGTACATGGGTTTCCATGACCAGGCGGGCACCCGGTTTCATCACCGACGCCAGACGGAACAGGAGCGCCATCGGGTCCGTGAGGTGGTAGATGAGACCCAGGCAGGTCACGAGGTCGAATTGGCCGAGGAGCTCCGGGCCGACTCCTTCCCAGCCGATGTTCCTGAACGAGACGCCCGGGCGCTCGTAGACCGCGTCCAGGAACTGCGCATGGAAATAAAAGCCGTGCGGTTCCAGCCCGATGGACTCGGACGCCCCCATCGCATTCATCAGGAAGGTGTCGTAGCCGGCATTGCAGCCGACATCGAGCGTGCGTTTGCCCGTTACGGATTGCGTCGAGAGCCCGCAGGCCCGGTAAGCCCCCGTCTTTCCGCGGCAGTCCCACGCGCTACGCGACACCCTGTTGCCCGGCAGCGGAAAGGGGCCCTGCAGGAACATGCCGAGTTGCGGCAGGAACTCCTCCACGAACGCAGCGCTGGTGTCGGAGGTTCGCAGAAAGTCACGAAAGAGCGGCTCGGTGTCGCCAAATGCAATACCGGATGTTTCCAGCGGACGATCGGGGTTGATGCCCTCGTAGGCTGCCCGGAAAGCGCGGAACTCCTCCGGCCGGAAGGCATCCCTGAAGTTCTGCTTGCGTAGCGACATCCTGTTCTCCGGTTGGTAGGTCTCAATGGTCCGGGCGACGTGCTCCCGGCGTCAGGTTCAGGAGGCGCAAGATACGCCATGCGCGGGACCGCTCCAAGTCACTGAGCCAGGCCTCCTGCGCCAGAAGCCGCGCATCGGACTCCCCCGCCCGTAGCTCCAGCGAGCGGATCTGTTCTGTGCTCCGTGCCGTGTCCCGGGCCGCCTGCGCATCCCGCTGTCCGAGTGCGTCGTGCAGATCACGGTTCTGCTGCTCGTGCCACTTCCGGGCTTCTTCCAGTGTGGAGATCCAGGCGGACTGATCTGCAACGACTGCGTCGCGCTGCCGGAGCGTCTCCGCGAGGGCTGCGTGCTGCTGCTCATGCCAGATCCGGGCTTCCTCGAGTGTAGAGATCCAGGCGGACTGATCTGCAACGACCGCATCGCGCTGCCGGAGCGCCTCCTCGAGGGCTGCGTGCTGCTGCTCGTGCCAGATCCGGGCTTCTTCGAGTGCCGAGATCCAGGCCGTCTGCTCCGAAACGATCGATTCACTCTGCGTCAGCGCGGTGGCCAAGCTCCGGTTCTGCTCCTCCAGCCACACCTTGCTGCGCTGCAGGGCGTCGAAGCTGCGCAACCAGAACGGAGGTGTCGAGCGGCGGGCCAGTACCGCACGGCGGGCGGACACCATCCCGGAGAGAGCCGATGACTGCCCGCCCACCGCCAGCCAGTCGATGTCCGGATGATCCCGCACGAGACGGGCGTACCCGTCATTTTCGTTGGGCTGTACTCCCGCCGGCCGGTCGTGGTGATGCTCCGGGGCGGCGGCGAGGAAATGCTCCACCAGGTCCGCGAGCGACTGCGATTCGAGCGTTTCAGCCAGTCTGGCCATGCGCTCTTCGAGTTCGACGCGGTCGCCGGGGTTTCGCCAGACGTGCTTGAGGTAGGAGGACATGACTGCAGCGCGCTCGATATCCACGCGGGCGGTATCCTCGGCGATCGTGTTCCGCCCGTGCAGCCTGTAGTCGAGCAGTGCCTCCGGGAGCAGTCGCAGCGCTTTCCCGCTCGCGAGCAGGCGAAGCGCGAAATCAAGGTCGTGCGTGTAACGGAGCGGCGAGAAGTAACCCACCTCGCGGAAAACCGAGCGCCGGATGAAATAGTTGGAGGTGGACACCAGGAGGTTGGCGTTGGCGAGGGCCAGCGGCAGATCACCCGTCTGATCCAGTACGGTGAGCGCCTGCTGGTACCACGCGTTGGTGATCTGCTCGCCATCCGGACCGATGAAGCGCACATGGGTGGCCACCGCCGCAGTGCCGGCGTCCGCCATCATCGCCGCAGCGCACGATTCCAGTCGTCGTGGTGCGTAGACGTCGTCGGAATTCAGGATCGCGATGAATTCCCCGGTCGCACGGTGGATCGCGGCATTGAGGGCCTGGTGGGCGCCCTGGTTCGGTTGCGACCAGAACACGATTTCCGGGTGTCGCTCGCAGAGCCGGCGCATGACGTCCGCGGAGTCGTCGGTAGAGCCGTCGTCGACGACGATGACTTCGGCGGGCGCCACCGTCTGACGGAAGATGCTGGCTATTGCCTCACCGATGAATTCGCGATGGTTGTACAGCGGTACCACCACCGAGATCTTCACCGATGGAGGGTCGATGACCGGCAGGGAGGCATGCATGACCAGGGGATGTTCTTTCGCGGCGGACTCATCAGCTTCCACCTCTGCCTGCCCATCGAGCGGTGCCGGCGGCTCGGCCCGGTCACGCTGGTCGCAGGCATCTAGCCGGCGAAAAACCGGCCTGAAGCCCCGGAAGCTCCGCCCGATCGCGGCCCACTCCCCGGCAGATGCGTCGGGGGCCGGTTCGTCACTTTCCCCGGCAAGGCCC
>JBILEG010000334.1:0-4276 GCA_044352225.1 Pseudomonadales bacterium
CACCGGGGCGTACTCGGCCTTGCCGCCGCTGTGCACGAGGATGTCCAGGCCACCGGCAAGCGCCACCGCACGGGGCACCAGCGACTGCACGTCCGCGTCGTTCTCGATGTCCGCCACCAGCGGCATCGCCCGCCCGCCTGCCGCTTCGATCAATGCGACGGTCTCGCGCAGCGTGCCTGCGTATTGGCCTGCGGTGTCGAGGCTGCGCGCGCTCACCACCACCGTGGCGCCCTCGGCCGCCAGACGTTGCGCCATGGCGCGACCGATGCCGCGGCTCGCGCCGGTGACGAGTGCGACCTTGCCCTTGAGGAGTGTGCTCATTCGTGTGTCCTTTTGCCGTGTTCGGTGGTGTTGTTCAGAGCGCGATCACGCTCGCCTCGAGCGGGCAGAAGGCATGGCAGAGCGCCGTGTCGATGATCTGCACACCAGACTCCGGATCGAAGGAGCGGTCGACGTGCGCCCAGTGGTGCGGGTGGACCATGTAATCGACAGTGAGCCCCTCGAGCGTGGCGTACTCCTGCTCCCACACATAGCTCCACGGAGCGACACCCGAGGAATCCCAGTCGAGCGTGATGGCGCGGCTCAGCCGCCAGTTGAGGATCGCGGGAATCTGCGCGGCCATCTCGAGCGTGTCGCGCTCGAAGCGTGCCTGCGCGCCGTCAGAGACACCCGGCAACAGCCGGAACAGTGCAGTGCGCTTGATGCCGTTCGCCAGTGCGGGCGAGCGTGCGCCGGTATCTACGGTATCGAGCCCCAGCGCACTCACGGCGCTGCAGTGCTCGGAGATCAGCGGCAACACGCGCTCGCGCCAGTGCGAACCCCGCCGCGCTGTCTCGGCCGCTGCACGATCGGGATAGACCAGATCCAGCGTGAAATGCCCCGCGCCGTAAGCCGGCACCATGTTCTGGCCAAGGCGGAAGGTGTCCAAGCCCGGCAGTGCAGCGCAAGCCTCTGCCAGCGCAGCACCGAAAGAGGCGATGTCTGCGGCAGGGACAGACGCCGGCAGATACAACTGCGCCGTCTCCCGCCACTGCGCAGGCGATACCAGAAAAGGCGATACATCTTCCGGCCCCGGAAGCTCCGCGTCCGCAGACACCAGAAAGCGGCGCTCGCGCGCATCGACGAGGCTGTCGATCTCTTGCCAGAACGCCGCGACCGCGGGATCACCCGAGCGGAATCGCATTACCCAGAACGCGCCGGCATCCGGCAAAGACCAGCGCAGCCACAGCGTGTTGTGCTGATCGGCAAGGGCGAGCGGCGGCGACACCCACTCGTCCTGCAACACCAGGCCGCGCTCCTGCGCGCCCGGCATATAGCGCTCGCGGAGCATCGCGCGGAGCGCGGGCAGATCGGCGGGAGCGACATCGATGCGGTCGAGTACGGTGATCACGGTGGCGCCTCAGCGTGGGTGAAGGGCGGGAACGCGCAGCCCGTAGACCTAGAACGAGCCCAGCAACTGCTCCGTCACCGGCGTCAGCTCGGGCGTTGCCATGGCCGCCAGATAGGCCGCGCGCTGCTGCGCCATGCCCTGCGTCATCTCGGGGTGCGTGGTGACCCAGAAGTCGCCAGCGGCCAGTTGGCTGAAGATGCGCCGCGCCGCCTCCACGCCCGTGATGCCCTCGTGCTCCAGCATCGCGCGCATCACCTCGCGGTGGTGCAGCGCCATCCGCTCCTGCACCGGCTGCGTGTCGTCGAAAATCTTCGTCGCCACCGGACCCGGCAGGATGGCAGAGACCGTGATGGGCGCTTTCTTCACGAGCATCTCGAGGCGCAGGCACTCGGAGAAAGACAACACGGCGTGCTTCGAGAGGATGTACGCCGCCTGCACGGGCATCATCCCCAAGCCCCCCACCGAGGAGGTGTTGGCGATCCACGCGGGCTTGCCCGTGGCAATCATGCGTGGCGCGAAGGCACGCACGCCGTGGATCACGCCGTGGATGTTGATGTCGAGGGTTTTCTCCCAGAGCGCCGCGGGAATCTCCCAGATGAAGCCGAGCGTCTCGACGCCCGCGTTGTTCACGAGCAGGCGTACATCGCCCCAGGTCTCGTGGACGGTGGCGGCAAGGCGGTCGATGGACTCAGGGCTGGAGACATCCGTGTGCACCGTCATCGCCTCGGCGCCCGATGCACGGATAACAGCGGCCACGGCCTCCATGCGCGGGACGGAGATATCGGCCAGCACCACCTTCATGCCGAGGGAGGCCGCGTGCAGCGCCAAGCCCTCGCCAATGCCCGAGCCCGCGCCGGTGATGACCGCGACCCCGCCTTCGAATGCAACACGTTCCTGATCCATGCGACTCTCCCCCTTGGAAGCGATTATTCTTCGGCCAGACTGACACAGCAGCGGGCCCTGTGCCTGCCCCATCCGGATGAGGACTGTAACCCGTGCGCGTCACCCGACTCGACCATGTGAACATCCACACAGCGCAGTTCGACGAGAGCCTGCGCTTCTACACCGAGGTGATCGGCCTGGTGAGCGGGCCCATTCCCGGCGCGCTGGCCACACCTGCGGGAGAGGCACCGCGGGGAGCGTGGCTCTATGACGCGGAGCAGCGGCCCATGCTGCACCTTATCCGCAGCGCGGCACACACGCCGGATGCGAGCATTCCGGCCAGGCTCGATCACTTCGCCATCGCCTGCGAGGACCTGGAGGGCTACGCGGAGCGCTTCACGCAGAACGCAGTGCCCTTCGAGCGCGTGAGCTACCCGCAGTTCGGCATCTTCCAGCTGGTGGTGCACGACCCGAACGGCATCAAGATCGAGCTGGGGTTCAGCCGCGCCATCGTAGAAGCTCCTTAGCTCCCGTATCCCTGATCCCCCGGTGCGCCCGGAAAATGCGGGTGATAGATGCCCGCGATCCAGCCCCCATCCACCACCAGCTCCGTACCGCAGATGTAGGAAGCCTGATCGCTCGCGAGGAACACGCTCGCCTGCGCGATCTCGCCGGGCATGCCCACCCGCTGCAGGGGCATGTTGGTATAGCCCCGGTTTATCTGCTCCACGCTCAAACCGTTGGGATTGCCCATGGCGGTGTAGACCCCGCCCGGCAGCACCGCGTTCACGCGCACGCCCCGCGGGCCGAATTCCATGGCTGCCGCGCGCGTCAGGCCGCGCACGGCCCACTTGCTGGTGACGTAAGCCGAGTAGCCGTTGGCCCCGCGGGTGCCGTCGACGGAACCGATGTTCACGATGGCGCCGCTGCGCCGGCGCACCATCGCCTCACCCACATATCGCAGGCCCAGCATCGTGCCCAGGAGGTTCACGTCGAGCACACGCTGGAAGCTCTGCTTGTCGTAATCGAGCAGCGAGCGGAAATCATTGATGGCGGCGTTATTCACGAGCACGTTCACGGACCCCAGCGCCGACTCGGCCTCGGCGAGCGCCGTGGCCCAACTCTCCTCGCTGCTCACATCGAGCCGGCAGAAGCGTGCGGCCTCTCCCAGCTCGGCAGTGAGGGCGCGGCCCTCTTCCTCCAGCACATCGGCAACCAGCACGCGCGCGCCCTCTGCCACGAAGGCCCGCGCGGTCGCCTCGCCCATGCCGCGGGCCGCGCCCGTCACGATCGCCACCTTGCCGTCCAGCCTGCCCATCGCGCGCTCCTCGTTGGAATGAACAAAGGCCCGAGTGTACTGGCATCGTGGTGCGCCGGTGTATCGTGCGCGCACCCCGCACGAGGACATACACAATGGATCCGTCAAAGGCCCTGCAACGGCTGCTGGACGAGCGCGATATCGCCGTCCTGCTGGCCACCCTTGCCCGCATTCTCGACAGCCGCGAGTGGTCACGCGTGCCCGAGGTGGTCGCGGCGGATGTGAGCTTCGATTACACGGACAGCGGCACCGATGTGCACGGACGCGAGGCGCTGCTCGCGAATTTCCGGCAGTTCCTCGATGTCTGCGGGCCCAGCCAGCATCTGCTGGGCAGCATCATCGTGGAGGTGGACGGGGACGCGGCGCTATCGCGCAGCTACGTGCAGGCACGCCACCGCAGCAAAGACCCCGCAGACCCGCGCCTCTTCGACAGCAACGGCGAGTACATCGACCGCTGGGAACGCCGCGCGGAAGGCTGGCGCATGGTGCACCGTCGCGCGATCTGGGCGAGCCAGAGTGGGGATCCGGCGGTGATCGGGTTCGGGGGTTGAGCGTTCAAGAGAGCTCGGTTGGTCGCGGGCATGGCCCGCTCCTACGGAAACACACCGCGCCAATGCAGGAGCGCGCCATGCGCGCGACAGCAGTATCTCCCGCGGCACAGTCGCGGGCATGGCCCGCTACGGCAC
>JBILEG010000333.1:0-4276 GCA_044352225.1 Pseudomonadales bacterium
ACATCACACCCGCCAGAGAGGAGTCAGCACGATGAACAGCACACAGGTACTCGCCGAACTGGCCATGGGCCTCGCCACCGGCAGCATCGAGGTCGTGGATCTCAGCGTTACCCTGAGCCCCGAGACCCCGGTCATCCAGTTGCCCGATATCTTCGCGCAGTCCCCTGGCGTCTCCTTCGAGCCGATCTCCGAGTACGACCCCGCCGGTGGCAACACCTGGTACTGGCGCACGATCCGCATGGGCGAGCACACCGGCACGCACTTCGATGCTCCCGTGCACTGGGCCACTGGCAAGGACTACGCCGCCAACGCGACCGACACCATCGACCCGCAGCGCCTCGTGGGCCCCGCCTGCGTCATCGACAAGAGCGCGGACGCTGCGTCCAACACCGACACCCTGCTGACGGTGGACGATGTGCTGGCGTGGGAAGCGCAGCACGGCGTGATTCCCAAGGGCGCGTGGGTGCTGATGCGCACTGACTGGTCGAAGCGCACCACTGCCGCGGAATTCCTGAACGACTCCCACACCCCTGGCCCCGACAGCGCCGTGATGAAGTTCCTGATCGCCGAGCGCGACATCCAGGGCTTTGGTGTGGAAACGGTGGGGACGGATGCCGGGCAGGCCGCCACATTCGATGTGCCCTTCCCCTGCCACACGCTGATGCATGGCGCGAACAAATTCGGGCTGGCGAGCCTCGCAAACCTCGACCGCCTGCCGGCGACGGGTGCGATCGTCGTGGCCGCGCCGCTCAAGCTGAAGAACGGCTCCGGCAGCCCGCTGCGCGTCGTGGCGCTGGTGCCGCGCTGATCCTGCCTGCTCAGGGCGCCGCCGCGCAGGGCTGGCGCGACAGCCACGCGTTGGCGGGGCGTGCGCGCACCAGCCCAACGCCGTAATCGGGGTCACGGCCCCGGACGCCGAGGTCCTGGGCTGTGGCGAGCAGCGCCTGTCGTATCGTCTCGCTGCTGCACTTCGGGTAACGGCTCCACACCAGAGCGGCAACACCCGCCACGTGTGGTGTGGCCATCGAGGTGCCGCTGAAATAGTCATACGCCCAGTTGCTGAAGGCGAGGGTCGCGGTGGTGCCCAGGTACGCTTGCAGCAGGCTGATCCCTGTGGCGCGGTCCGTGCCTACGATCGGTATTCCCACGCGGGTGTCGCCGAGGGTCCCGTACACCGGGCCTGCCTCGTCGGCGCGGTTGTAGACCACCGCGCCGATGCCACCTGCAGCCTCGCAGCTCAGTGCTTTCTCGTTGAAGAAGTACTCCCCTCGCTCGATCAGGCAGATGGCGCCCTGTGCACCTGCGCAGTCGGCGGCCGTCCCCGCAAGGCCGCAGTTCACGATGCGCCCTGTGACCGGCGCGGTGGGGATGGGGAAGTTGTCCATCGGCACCACGGTCTGGGTGCCGAGCGCGGTCGTCAGTTCGGCTTTGGCCGTGCTGCCGCGCGGTACGGTCGACAGCACCGAGACACCCGGCGCGGCGAGCAGCACCCGGTTGTTGAAGTTCGAGAAGCTCGCCCGCTTCAGGGTTTCGTCGACAGCTGCCACCGAGATAACGCTGAGATAGGAGGCGGGGTACGAGAGCAGCGAGCTGCCGTCGTTGCCGGCCGCGGCCACCGCGATCACGCCTGCCGCGCGCGCGTTCCTGAACGCGATTTGTTCAGCGTATGAGGGATCCCCGCCGCCCAGGCTCATGTTGATCACTTTCGCTCCGGCCGCCATGCAACGGTCCAGCGCCGCGATGAGGTCGGAGGAATAGACCCACTCGTCGTTGCCGTCGAAGACCTTGACGATGTGCATGGGTACGCGCGGAAAAACGCCTACCACGCCCACCGCGTTGTTGCGCGCGCCGATGGTGCCTGCAACGTGGGTGCCGTGCCCTGAAGGATCCTGTGTCCACAGACCTGCTCCCAAGGGGTCGTCATCGCCGCTCACCGAGGGCTTCAGCGACATGTCCTCGTGGCCGAGGTCATAGCCGGAATCGATCACGCAGGTCTTGATGCCGGCCGTCGTCACGCCGGGGAGCCCGGTGGCTTTCACCGCGCTCACGCCGTAGGGAACGAGCTGGGAGCTCGCTGCGGTAGCGGCCGGTTGCTTGTCTGCGCCGCTCGGGCGGGCCCGAAGTATCGACACCGGATAGCGGGGCGGGTCGGGTTCGACGAGCAACACGTCCGGCTCGAGGGCTATCTGTGCTGCCTCTGCGGCGCTCAGGCGTAAGGCAAGCGCATTGTGGCGGGGCAGGTGACGTTCGATGCGCAAGCGCGCAGCGCTGCTCGCACGTGCGCTCTTTCCCGGCTGGTAGGTGACGATGTAGCGCTCGGTTCCCCGCGGCTCTGCACCAACGGCAGTTGCAGCAAGCAGGACCGAGCAGAGCGCGAATGCTGATCCGATGGCGCGCACGCGGCAGGCTCCAGGATGACGCTATGACTCCGCGCTGAGTCTACCGGAGGTCGTCTGCCCGGCACTACAGGCGCGGAGCTGGCCGGGGTTCAGCCCCCGGTGTGCGCGCCCATCTGCACGATCTCGAAGAGGTAACCGTCGGGATCCCGGATGAACGCCACGTCGACGTTCCACTCGGCGAGATGAACCGGCTCCGATACCGATTCCGCACCGGCGGCCAGCGCTCGCGCATGGAGACCGGCGCAATCATCGGTGTTCAGATAGAGCTTCCAGAGGCCGTGGCCGTGCTGTATCGGCTGATCGTTGCCGTGGTGATGCGCCAGTTGGATGCGGTTGCCGCTGGCGCCCTCGAGCACCACTTCGCTCACGCCCGGAATCTCGATGCGGTGCGTTACCGAGAGCCCGAGCCCCTCTGTGTAGAAGCGCTCGCTGCGGGCGAGATCGCTCACGTTGATGCAGTACTGGTCGAGGCTGACGCGCATGCGGGTTTCCTCCGTGAGCTTCGTTCAGGCGGCATTCTGGAAAAGGCGTTTTTCCGGCCCGATGCGTGCCACCAGCGGTGCCAGCGCGGCGCGATCGAAACCGTAGAAATCCGCGGCGTTGCCGCCGAGCATGGCCTCGATCTCGGCATCGGGCAGGCCGCGGAAGACCTCGACCATCATCTGCTGCGTGAGTGGCCAGGTACCTTCGGGGTGCGGGTAGTCGCTGCCCCACATGATGGTCTGCAGGCCGATCTGGTGACGCAGTTCGGCCTCTCGCCGCGACATCGCCGAACTGCCCACGCGCACGTTGCGCCTGAAGTACTCGCTTGGCTTCATGCTCAGATGTTCTTTGTAGCCGGTGCCGAGCTTGGCCGAGAAGTGATGATCGCCGTAGCGCTGATCCATCAGTTGCAGGAGTTCCGGCACCCAGATGGTGCTGCCCTCGGTGACCGCCACACGCAGCCCCGGGAAGCGCTCGAAGACGCCGCCCCAGATCATGAAGACCAGCGGTCGTGTGAGCCACCATGCCACCTCGGTGACGTAGATGCCGAGCCCGCCGGGGAGCGCCACCGGCGGCTCGCCGTCGGTTTGCACGCCGAAGATCGATGCGCCGAAGTATTCCTCCATCGGCGCCGCGCCCGAGTGGAAGTGGATCACCATGCCGAGGTCCTGGCAGGCGGCCCAGAGCGGATCGTATTTGGGGTGATGATAGGGCGACTGCCCGGTCATCATGTGCGGCAGCATGATGCCGCGCAGGCCGTTTTCACGGGCCCACTTCACTTCTTGCACCGCCACGTCCACGCCCCAGTAAGGCGTGATCAGCGCCAGCCCGAAGCGGCGCAGCGGGCAGGCACCGACGAACTCCGACAGCCAGCGGTTGTGCGCGCGGATACCGGCCCATTGCAGTTCCGGCACCACGCCCACCGGCATCAGGCCGAGATCGCCACCGAAGGGCGGCGAGTTCTGCTCGGTGAGTCCATCGACAAAGAGGATCTCGGCGGCGACACCATCGGCGTCCAGAATCTCGTTGCGCCGCTCGCTGTCCCAGGCGCCCGCCAGTCCATGGCTCTTGTCGGCCGCCCAGTTCAGGCTTTCCTGCCGCATTTCCAGCATCTCGCCGGCCTGCGCGAGCGCTGCCATGCGCGCGGCGTGCTGCACGTCGAACTCGGCACGGTATTGCGGGTCGAGGTAGTCCCGGTAGACCTCGGGCCTGGGGCCGGCGTGTCCGTCGGATGAAATGACGAGATAACGGTCCATGGTGTTCTCCTGTTTCAGGCTTCGCGCAACTGGCGCAGTTCCGTGGCATCGAGCCTGATGCGCGTGGCGGCCATGCTCTCGCGCAGTTGCGCGGCGCTGCTGGCGCCAATGATCGGGATCGTCGGCAGCGGTTGCGAA
>JBILEG010000332.1:0-4276 GCA_044352225.1 Pseudomonadales bacterium
GCTCGACAGGTAGAGGTAGGGCTGTTTGTTGTAGGCGCGCTGGTAGAAGTTGTGACCGAGTTCGTGGTGCACGGTGACGAAGTCACTGGCATTCACCAGAGTGCACATCTTGATGCGCAGGTCGTCCTTGTTGTCGAGATCCCAGGCGGATGCGTGGCAGATCACCTCGCGGTCACGCGGCTTCACAATCTGCGAGCGCGCCCAGAAAGTATCGGGCAGCGGCGCAAAGCCGAGCGAGGTGAAGAAATTCTCGCCGGTCTTCACGATCCTCACCGCGTCGTAGTCTTTTTTGACAAGCAGGTCGGTGAGGTCGTAGCCGATATCACCCGCGCCTGCGGGAGCGGCGATGTCGTAGATCGAGTCCCACTCCTGCGCCCACATATTGCCCAGAAGGTCCGCGCGGATGGGGCCGGTGACGGGCTGCACTGTATCGCCGTATGTCTGGTTCAGCTTGCGGCGCGTGTAACAGTGGAGCTGGTCGTAGAGCGGCTTCACCTCGCCCCAAAGAGTGTCGGTCAGCGCCGAGAATTCCTCAGGTTTCATGTCGTAGTTGGAGCGCCACATGGCGCCGAGGTCTGCAAAGCCCAACTCCTTCGCGCCCTGGTTGGCGATGCCGACCAGGCGCACATAGTCCGAGCGCATGGGCTTGCCCACGGCGTGCCAGGAGGTCCACATCTCTTTCAGAACGTCCGGGTCGCGCTCGGTGCCCATCAGCGCCTCGAGTTCCACGCCGGGGGTGGGCTGACCTTTGTAGGTGCCCTTGCCTTTGCCGTAGGCGGACTGCAGCCCTGTGGCGAGCGTGGCGAGTTCCTCTGCGGCGCCCGCAGTGGCGGGCGCGGGCAGCACCATCATCTGCTTCAGCGTGTCCAGCTTGCGACGCGTGTCGAAGGAGAGGCCCTCGACCGCATCGAAACGGGCCGCCTCCTTCGCGAGACGTACCGATTGCTGCACGCTCTCGGCACCGGCGCGAGCGGAGAGCCAGTCCGTGTCTTCGGTGAGGTAGGTCGAATTGACCCACGCCACCTTGGCCTCGTAGACCGAAAAATCACCCAGCGTTTTCTCGGCCTGTTGCACGAAGGCATCGGCCTCGGCAACGGTGGGTGAAGCGGCCGCGGGCGCAGCAGCCGTGCTGTCTTCTTTTTTGCCGCAGCCGCCGATGAACGAAGCGCAAGCCATGGCGAGCGCAAGCGAACGGATCTTCATGGTGTCTTCCTGTTGTTGCTCTGGTGAAACGGCGCCACGAGCTCAGTAGCCGGCGGCCTGCCCGTCGAAACGCGACTCCGAGGCGCCGAGGTACACGTCTTCGGCGGCATCGTAACGGATGGCCTGGTAACCGCCGTAATTGGCCGGCGCGCGGCGTATGCGGTGCCCCAGCGCGGCAAGCGCTTTGGCCACGTCGTCCCCGTAACCCGTCTCGAGGAACACCTCGCCGCCGTTGCTGATGGGAATCCCCACGCCGGGATCGGTGGAGCCCTCGTGACGCCAGCGCGGCGCATCACCCGCTTCCTGCGCGTTCATGCCGTAGTCGTGCATGTTCATGAGGATCTGCGCGTGGCCCTGCGGCTGCATGTCGCCGCCCATCACGCCGTAGCTCATCCACGGCTGCCCGTCTTTCGTGACGAACGCGGGGATGATCGTGTGGAAGGGGCGCTTGTGCGGCGCAAAAGCGTTCGGGTGCGCGGGGTTCAGATTGAACATCTGGCCGCGGTCGTGCAGCACGAAGCCCAGACCGTGAGGTGTCATGCCAGAGCCCATGCCCTGGTAGTTACTCTGGATGAGCGAGACCATGTTGCGCTCGCTGTCGGCCACCGTGAGGTAAACCGTATCCGCACCGGGCTTCGGCATTCCGGGGCCGGGGCGGAGCGCCGCCGCGTCTTCCTTGATGAGTGCGCGCCGCTCGGCTGCGTATTCCTTGGAGATGAGCCATTCCACCGGCACCTTCGCGAACTGCGGGTCGGCGTACCAGCGGCCGCGGTCCTCGTAGGCGAGCTTCTTGGCCTCGAGCATCCAGTGCAGCGCCTTCGGCGAACCGAAGCCCGCGCCGGCAAGGTCGAAGCCCTCGAGTATGTTCAGGATCTGCAGCGCGGCAATGCCCTGCCCGTTCGGCGGCAACTCCCACAGGTCAAGCCCGCGGTAGTTGGTCGAGACGGGCTCCACCCACTCGGACTGGTGGTCGGCCAGATCGCGCATGCCGAGGTAACCGCCCTGCTCCTTCATATAGGCGGAAATGCGCTCGGCGATCTCGCCCTTGTAGTAAACATCACGCCCGCCGCGAGCGATCTTGTCGAGCGTGGCCGCAAGAAAGGGATTGCGGAAGCGTTCGCCCTTCACGGGCGCGCGCCCCTTCGGCGCGAAGATGGGCGCGAAGCCGGGGTAGTCCTTGAGCAGCGCAACGTCCTCAGCCCAGCCTGCAGCGATCACCTCGCTCAGGTGGAAGCCCTCGTTCGCATAGGAGATCGCCGGATCGAGGATCTCGGTCATCGGCAACTTGCCGAAACGGCCGTGCAGTGCGAACCAGCCGTCCACGCATCCCGGCACCGTGACCGGCAGCGGGCCGTAGGGCGGCATCACCTTCACCTTGCTGCGCAGTTCGTCCAGCGTCAGCGAGTAGGGCGAGCGGCCGCTGCCATTCAGCCCGTGGAGGCGTTTGCCGCGCGCATCCCACACGATGGCGAACAGGTCACCGCCTATGCCTGAGCCGGTGGGTTCGGTCAGGCCCAGCACTGCGTTGGCGGCGATGGCCGCATCCACCGCACTGCCGCCTTTCTGCAGGATACGCAGCGCCGCCTGCGTGGCGAGCGGCTGGCTGGTGGCCGCCATGCCGTGGCGGGCGATCACCTCGGAGCGCGTGGCGAAGGGGCGACCGACGTAGCGGTCACCGCCGCGCGCGAGCGGTGCGGCCATCAGGGCGAGGGATCCCTGTACGAAACGACGTCTGGTGGGCATGCGATGTGTCTCCTGGTGTTGTGGTCAGCCGCGGAATCGCGGCGAGGCAAGTGCAGTCAGTCCCAAGCACTGCAGCACGTCCGATGCCACCACCCGCGCCCGTGACCAGCACGACCTTGCCTTTGAAGTCCTGCATGCGCGCATCACCGTGCGGTCATGGAATGGTCACAGACTAACCGAAGCGCAGCCGGAGTCGCAGCAGGCGTGGCGCTATGCTTCACGCAGCGCGGACATGGTCTATGCTGTACCAGACGGCTGTCTAGCGCCGTCTGTTTCCATGCCTTGAAAAGGGGATTTCCGTTTGTTCGATTGGCTCCGCCGCAGGCACGAGACCCAGCGACGGCTGTCGGTATATCCGACGCCGCAGGGGCTTTCGCTCGCGCTGTCGGACCGCGATGAGACCGGTGCCCTTGTGGTGCGCTGGACAGAGTATCTGGGCTTCGACTCCCAGTCCATCGACTTCGGCCTCACCCTCGAGATAGACGAGCCCGCACCCCTCGCAGGCGACCGTCGCGCGGAGCAACGCGGCGGGCAGGATCGCCGGGGCGCTGATCGTCGGGCCACGGACCGCAGGCAGGGCGATCGCAGGCAAGGCGATCGTCGCGACCAGAAAGTGCTGGCCACGCCCGGCCGTGCGGATGCCTCGCCGCCCAACCCGAAGCTCGTGGAACTGCTGCAGCGCATCGTGCGCGAGCGCGACCTGCGCAACGTTCCCTGCACCGGCCTGCTGCGCAGCGGCGACTACAGTCTGGTGCTGCTCGACTCGCTGGCACTTCCCCCCTCCGAGATCCGTGGCGCCGTGCGCTGGCAGCTGCGCGAAATGATCGATTTCCCCGCCGAGGAATCGGTGATCGACGTCTTCGACGTGCCCGAGCGCGACGGCCATGCCGCACGCCGCATGTACGCGGTCGCGGCGCGGCGCGAGCGTGTGCAGCAACTCGTGAACCTGCTGAACACGGCAGACCTCGAGATCAAGACCATCGATATCCCCGAGCTCGCGCTGCGCAACATCGCCGCGATGCTGCCCGAGGACGAGGGCGGCGTGGCGCTGATCTCGCTCGACCGTCAGCAGGGCCTGATGACCATCACGCGGCAAGAGGCGCTGTATTTCGCGCGTCGCGTGGATTGCGGTACCGAGCGGCTGCTCACGGCCTCCGCCGGGCCCGGACTCACGCCTGCACTCGAGAGCCTGCTCGATGGCCTGATCATCGAGGTGCAGCGCTCTCTCGATTTCTACGAGCGCAATTTCAACCAGACGCCGGTAACGGGAATCGTGATCGCGCCCGTGCCGGGCGTCACCACCAGACTCTGCGAGTACATGCAGTCGCAG
>JBILEG010000335.1:0-4264 GCA_044352225.1 Pseudomonadales bacterium
TGCGATGAAGCGGCGGACTCGGTCAAATCGGGGGCTGGACACCTGACGGGGCACCGGGCGTCAGCCGCCCGGGAGGGTTGGATTCGGTCGGGGAGGGGCTTTATCTTTCTTATACCCCGGTTTCAAGATGGACATGTTCGATTCGCGCCTGCGCGTCAACGGCGCCATTTTCAGCACCGATTTCGACGATATGCAGTTGCGCCAGGTTTTGCTCGACTCGACCAATACGCCGCGCGTCGTGTTCGCCAACGCCTCCAAGACCCGCATCCAGGGCATGGAGCTCGAAGTCACGCTGAGCCCGGTCGACAACCTGCTGTTGATCGCGACCGGCAGCTTCAACGACTACGAGTATCTGGATTTCGAAGAGCGGCAGTTCAGCTCGGTCGCGCTGCTCACGCAGCAGCCGTTGAGCATCGTCGACCGCTCCGGCGAGCCATTCGCCGAGGTGCCCGAAACCACCTGGAGCCTGGCGGCCCAGTACACGCTGAACACCCGCAACGGCGAGATCATGGCACGGCTGGATTACAGCTATGTCGACGAGATATTCATGGGACTCGATGCCGGCGCCGGACAGAATCGCGAGGTCTCGACCTTCGACGACTATGGCTTGCTCAGCGGGCGCGTGACCTGGACCAGTCCTGACGAGCGCTACCAGCTGGCTCTCTTCGGCAGCAACCTCACCGACGAGCGCTACTTCATGGGGGCGGCTTCGGTCGGCGATTCCGTGGGCACATTCCCGGTGGCCGCCGGCCTGCCGCGACTCTACGGTGTGGAGTTGAACTACAGGTTCTTCTGAGTGCACACGGCGCACGGAACGGGATGCCGGTCCGTGCGCCGCGCAGGACGATCAACGTGCCGGCGGGGCAGCGTGGCGTTGTTGTTCAGTTGTTCGGAGCGACGTCCGGCGTCTGGTACTGATCCGGAAAATTGTGGCGCCACGCGAGCTTCTCCAGACGCGTGGCAATCTTCCAGGCGCGTCCCTCGCGGCGCAGGGTGTCTTCGAACCAGATGCCGCTGAAGGCGATCTGGCGGCCGCCGCCGGGTGATGCCAGCGAGATCGGAATCAGCTGCAACTGTCGCGTCTGCGCGCTGTCGCCGTCGATGCGCATCTCGATATTGGTGACGAAATGCTGGTAGGCCGGCAGCGGGAAGTTCTCGCACACGCTCGCCAGCCAGGCGCCGGCGGCATCGCGACGATCGCGGATGGCGCCGTTCTCGCGCCAGTCGATGTCGGCATCCTCGGTGTAGCAACTGCGCCACAGTTCCCAGTCACGCTCGTCGATGGCGCGCGCCTCGCGGTACAGCAGGTCCTGGATGCGAAACCGGTCTGCCATCTCCCTGAGTGTCAGTTCGTCTTCCCTGTCGTCGTGGATCATGCCGTGAGTCTCCCTGGTGCCTGCCTGCCCGATGCGGACGAGCCGGGCGCGATGCACCGCGCGAGTCCATTGTGCCCGATGCCGCATGTGGCGCGCAGCCGAGCGCCTGGCCGGCCGGCTTGCCTTGTGCTGCATCCATGCGGCAGCATGGCACAAGACATCGCTGCGGCGCGTTATCCTGGGCGCAACACCGGCAACCAGCCATAGCGGAGCCGGCTCGCGCGGACGGCGCGGCGCCGGTGCGCCAAGCAAAAGACAACAAGGAGAAAAATATGGCGACCATCCTGTTCCGCGACGAAATCGGCCCTGCGGGCGCGGTATCCCTGCTTGACAATCTTGCCGGCTTCGGCGGCTCGCTCGGCGCGACTGCACGCATCGCTGCCTGGCATGACGGGCAGGCCGGCAACCTTGCCAACGAGGTGCATGTATTCGGCGCGGACATCGTCATCGACGGTGCCGGACGTCCGGTGGATGGGCGCGCCTACTCGGTCGGTCTTTACGATGCGCATGCCTCGGGGCAACCGCTGATGAGTGCCTACGGCCTCGATGTGGCCATCAAGTCGCTCGCCAGCGGCAATGGCATGTTCTGGACCACCTTGCTGCAGGGGCGCGACAGCATTTTCATGGGTGCCTCGGTACACACGCTCTGGGGCGATGGCTGGTCGCCGCGAGGCGGTGCAGCCGACAGCATCAGCATCTCGTGGACTGCGGATACCATCCAGCGCTCGGTCTTTGGTGACATCACGACTTTGCGTGGACGCGTCGACGACGAGGATCTGTTCTCGACGCCGCTCAACTACCGAGGCGGCAACGACAGCATCAGCGGCGCCACGCGCGATATCCGCATCAGCGGCGACATCGGCAGCGTCACCAACGGTGGTATCTTCCAGGGCGGGCGCGATGTGATCGACGTGTCGTCCGCCGCGTCGGTGCAGTCGCTGCAGATTGCCGGGGATGCCTTCGGCGCGGACCAGGGAAGCCGGGTCCAGGGCGGCAACGATCGCATCAGCGGTCCTGCCGTTCTCGAGGGCAGTGGCCATCGGTTGATTGCCGGTGATGTGCTCTACGTGGATATGTCGGTGGGCGCCTACGACGGTCAGCGCGCTGAGCTTCACGGCGGCAATGACTTCATTCGACTGGTGGCGCCGGTGCTGACGGTGGGGGATGCCTGGTCAAATTCGACGGCGCTGGTCGTCGGCGGCAACGACACCCTGGTCGGCGGCGCGGGCAACGACACGCTGGTGGGCGACGTCGGCGAGTTCTTCGATGGCGAGACCATCGGCGGCGACGATGTGCTGCGCGGCGGCGACGGCGATGACCTGCTGTTCGGCGACATCATGGGCACGATCTCCGGCAGCTACAGCGGTGGCAACGATCTGCTGGCCGGTGCTGCCGGCAACGACACGCTCGACGGCGGGCTCGGCGATGACACCCTGTACGGCGGCGCCGGCAATGACACGCTGATTGCCGCTGGCGGTGCGGATTCGCTGCTCGGTGGTTCCGGAGCCGACGAGTTTTTCCTGTTCCGCGACGATCCGGGCAACGGCGTACACACCATCGGTGATTTCGGCTTCGGCGGCGATCGCCTGCTGCTCGATCGTTTTGCTTTCGCGAAACTGGCCGAGGGGCCGGTTGCCGCCCAATTTTTCCGTGCCAGCGCCGACGGCAGCGCAGCCGATGGCGACGATTACCTGCTCTACAACAAAAGCACCGGTGCGCTCTACTACGATGCAGACGGCAGCGGAGCCGGTGCGGCGCTGCATATCGCCACGCTCTGGACGCGCAACGGCACGCATCCGGAGCTGGGCGTGGAACAGATATTCATCGGCTGATGGCGCTGGCGCCCGGCGCCGCGGCGCGCAGCGCGCGATCAACCTCCAGCCCGCAGTTGTAACCGGGCAGGAAGGTGACGCCCGGTCCTGGATGGCAGGCCGAGCCGCAGAGGTAGAGCCCGTCGATCGGCGTGCGGTGCGCCGAGCCGGCCACCATCGCGCGTTCGCCGAGCATGTTCTCCGGATGGATCAGGCCGTGGGTGAAATCGCCCTCGGTGGCGCCGTGCATCATGGCGAAGTGATCCGAGGAAAAGACTGCCTGGTCGAGGATGCGTGCGCGGAAATCGGGCAGGTAGGAACAGATGATGTCGATCACCTTTTCGGCCGTTTCGTCGCGCAGTCGTCCGCGCTCGCGCTTTGGCGCCTTGCACGGGAAGCAGAATCCGTAGGCGCTGGCGATGTGCTGGCCGGGCGGCGCCAGCGAGGGGTCCATCACCGAGGGAATCTGGAAGGCCACGGGTATCCAGTCCGGCAGTTGCCCGGCGTCGCAGGTCTCGAAGCTGCTCGCCACGCACCTCGCGCACAAGGCCGGCTTCACGGGCAGGGAGGCCGCCACCGGCGCGGTGACGCTGGTGCAGCGCTTCGGCAGCGCACTGAACCTGAATATCCACCTGCACATGCTGTGTCTGGACGGCTTGTACGCGCCGCGCCCCGGCGGGGGCCTGCGTTTCACGCGGGTGAAGGCGCCGGAGCGCGAGGAGCTTGATGATCTGGTGCAGCGCATTGCCGAGCGGGTCGGGCGGGCGCTGGAGCGCATGGGGCTGTTGCAGCGCGATGCCGAATCCGCGTGGCTGGATCTGCCGCCCGTCGAGGACACGGATGCGATGCGCCAGCTCCTCGGCAGCTCGGTGACGTACCGCATCACGGTGGGGCCGCAGGCCGGGCGCAAGGCGCTGGTGCTGCGCACGATCTCGCCGCTCGCGGGCGAGGACCGGGCCAGTGAGCGGGTGGCGAAGGCCCACGGCTTTTCCTTGCACGCCGGCGTGAGCGCCGAGGTGCACCAGCGCGAGGTGCGTGAGCGGCTGTGCCGCTACATCGCCCGCCCGGCGGTGGCCG
>JBILEG010000336.1:0-4263 GCA_044352225.1 Pseudomonadales bacterium
TACGCGCTGCCTGGCCTTCGATCCGGAAGGGCGGGTGCTGGCGCTGGCGCAGCGGGAGTTCGCGCAGCATTTTCCGGCCGATGGCTGGGTGGAGCACGAGCCCGAGGACCTCTGGCAGAGCACGCTCGCCACGCTGGGGGAGGTGGTGGCGCGGCTCGAAGGGCGCTCCCGCGAGATTGCCGCTATAGGCATCACCAACCAGCGCGAGACCACCCTGGTGTGGGATCGGTATACGGGAGAGCCGCTGCACCGGGCGATCGTCTGGCAGGACCGTCGCACCGCGATGCAGTGCGCCCGCCTGCGTGAGCAGGGCGCCGAGCCCGCGCTCTGCCAGAGCACGGGCCTGCTGCTCGATCCGTACTTCTCGGCCACCAAGATCGCCTGGATCCTCGACAACGTCGAGGGCGCGCGCGCCCGCGCGGAACGCGGTGAGCTTGCCTTCGGCACGGTCGACACCTTCCTGCTCTGGCGCCTCACCAGGGGGGCTGTGCACGCCACGGATGCCACAAATGCCTCGCGCACGGCGCTGTTCGACCTGCGCACGCAGGACTGGAGCCCCGATCTGCTGACTCTCTTCGACGTGCCCTCCACGATGCTGCCGCGTGTTCTGGATTCAGCCGCGGAATTCGGCGTGGTGCGAGAGGGGCTCCCTGCAGCGGGCGTACCCATCCTCGGTATCGCCGGGGACCAGCAGGCGGCGCTGATCGGGCAGGGCTGCCTCGCCGCCGGGCAGGCGAAGAGCACCTACGGCACAGGGTGTTTCCTCGTGCTCAACACCGGGACGCAGCCCGTGTGGTCCCGCAATCGGCTGCTCACCACCGTGGCTTATCGCGTGGACGGTCTGGCGCATTACGCGATGGAGGGCAGCATTTTCGTGGCGGGCGCGGCCGTGAAGTGGTTGCGTGACGGGCTCGGGATCATCACGGACGCCGCCCAGACGGGGCCCATCGCCGCGCGCGCCGGCGGCTCGGGCGGCGTGTATCTGGTGCCCGCTTTCACGGGGCTCGGTGCGCCGCACTGGGACCCTGATGCGCGCGGGGCCTTGATCGGTCTCACGCGTGACAGCGGCGTCGATGCCATCGTCACCGCCACGCTGCAGTCGGTGGCCTACCAGACCCGCGATCTGGTGGATGCCATGGCCCGCGACGGCACGCCTCTGGCGGCCTTGCGGGTGGACGGCGGGATGGCCGTGAACGACTGGCTGCTGCAGTTCATGGCCGATGTGCTGGGCATTCCCGTGAGCCGGCCGCGGCTCACGGAAAGCACGGCGCTGGGAGCGGCTGTACTGGCGGGGTACCGCGCGGGCGTGTTGCCCTCGCTGGGGTATTTGCCGGCGCTGGGCGGTGAGGATCGACGCTTCGAGCCTGCCATGGCAGAAGACGAGCGCGAGCGCCTTTACGCCGGCTGGCAGGCCGCCGTGGCGCGGGTGCGCAGCAGCGCCTGAAGCGGCGCCGGCAGGCCGCCTCAGGATGCGGTGAGCAGGAACTCCACCAGCGCCTTCTGCGCGTGCAGGCGGTTCTCGGCCTCGTCCCAGATCACGGTGTCGGGCGCGTCCATGAGTTCTGCGCTGATCTCCTCGCCGCGGTGCGCGGGCAGGCAGTGGAGGTAGATCGCATCCGGTGCGGCGATGTCGAGCAGCGAGCGGTCGAGCTGGTAGCCCGCGAAGGCCTGTTCCCGTCGGGCCTGTTCGGCTTCCTGGCCCATGCTTGCCCACACGTCCGTGGCGAGCAGGTGCGCCCCGTGCGCGGCATCACGCGGGTCGCGCACGATGCTCACGCGACCCTTGTTCGCAGCCACAAGATCCGCATGTGGCTCGTAGCCTTCGGGGCAGGCCACGACCAGTTCGAAGTCGAATTGCCGCGCCGCGTTGATGTAGCTGTGGCACATGTTGTTGCCGTCCCCGATCCACGCCACCTTCTTGCCCTGGATGGGGCCGCGGTGCTCGAGATAGGTCTGCACGTCTGCCAGCAGCTGACAGGGATGGAAACTGTCGGTGAGGCCGTTGATGACGGGGACGGACGATGCAGCGGCAAAGCGCTCGATGATGTCGTGGCCGAAGGTGCGGATCATCACGATGTCCACCATCGAGGAGATCGCGCGCGCGCTGTCCTCTATCGGTTCGCCTCGGCCCAACTGCGTGTCGCGGGGGCTCAGGAACATCGCGTGACCGCCCATCTGGACCATGCCCGCCTCGAAGGACACACGGGTGCGGGTGGAGGATTTCTCGAAGATCATCGCCATCACCCGTCCTGGCGGCAGGCGCGTGGCCCTGCGGTCTCGCTTCATCTCTGCGGCGCGTGCGAGCACCTGCTGCAGTTCGGCGGGAGACAGATCGAGCAAGGTGAGGAAATGGCGAACGGCCACAGCGGGCTCCGGGAAACGTTGGGGGTGAACGGAACTGCGCTCAGGCGGCCCTGTTGCGCAGCAGTGTGGCAAGGATGCGTGTGGTTTCCGTGACTTCGTCGGCCGAGATGACCAGCGGCGGCAGCAGGCGGATCACGTTGTCGCCGGTCAGGTTGATCAGCAGCCCCGCGGCGAGCGCGTCTTCTACCAGACCCGTACCGGCGGCCTCGAGCTCGATGCCCACCATCAGGCCTTTGCCGCGCACCTCGCGCACGCCGGGCACGCTGGCCAGTGCCTCGCGCAATTGCTGCACCAGTTCATGGCCCATGCGTTCGGCATGCGCGCAGAGTTGCTGCTCCTCGATTACCCGCAGCACGGCGTTGGCCGCGGCGCAGGCAAGCGGGTTGCCGCCGAAGGTGGAGCCGTGGTTGCCGGGGCCGAAGAGGCTGGCCGCTTTGCCCCGCGCAAGGCAGGCGCCGATGGGCACGCCGTTGCCGAGGCCCTTTGCGGTGGTGAGCACATCCGGCGCCGCGCTGCCGTGCTGCCAGGCGAACATGCGCCCGGTGCGACCATTGCCGGTCTGCACTTCGTCCAGCATCAGGAGCCAGTCGTTGGCGTCGCAGATCTCGCGCAGGCCCTCGAGGTACCCCTGTGGCGGAAGGCGGATCCCTGCCTCGCCCTGCACCGGCTCGACCAGCACCGCGACGATGCGCGGGTTGTTGCGGGCGATGGCGTTGATCTCGGCGAGATCGCCGTAGCGTGCCCGCACGAAGCCGCTCACCAGTGGCTCGAAACCGGCCTGCACCTTACGGCTTCCCGTGGCCGAGAGCGTGGCCAGGGTGCGCCCGTGGAAGGCGCCTTCCATCACGATGATGGCGGGCTTGTCGATGCCCTTGCGGTGACCGAAGAGCCGCGCGAGCTTGATCGCGCCCTCGTTCGCCTCGGCGCCGGAGTTGCCGAAGAACACGGTGTCCATGCCGGCGGCGCGCGTCAGGCGGTCGGCCAGTTCCTGCTGCAGCGGGATGCCGTAGAGATTCGAGGTGTGGAGGAGTTTTCCGGCCTGTGCCGTGATCGCTTCGGTGACGGCCGGGTGCGCGTGCCCCAGTCCGCAGACCGCGATGCCGGAGAGTGCGTCCAGATAGCGCCGGCCCTTGGTGTCGAACAGCCAGCAGCCCTCGCCGTGCGTGAAGCTCACGTCGAGGCGCTTGTAGGTGGGCATGATCGAGGGCGTGCTCATGGGCTCTTCCCTGGACAGGTTCCGTTGCCGTGCAGGCACCCAGAACGCAAAGAGGCAGCAGGTGCTGCCTCCGGAAAAGCGGTCGATCCTAGCCGCGCACCCTGCGAGCCACAACGCTGCATCCTGTGACAGAGTGGCACTTTATCCGAGCGAATCCGGGCCCCCCAAACCTGATCGGTTTACTGGGTCATAGCGAATCCCTTGTGTATCATGCGGCCCGTTCCACATTCTCCGCCGGAGGCAGTCATGGCCCAGGAAGACACCATCGAGTCCATCAAGCAGCAGATCGCCGAAAACCCGATCCTGCTCTACATGAAAGGCTCACCCAACCAGCCCCAGTGCGGTTTCTCCGCCAAGGCCTCGCAGGCATTGATGGCCTGCGGAGAGCGCTTCGCCTACGTCGACATCCTGCAGAACCCCGAGATCCGCGCCACGCTGCCGGTCTACGCCAATTGGCCGACCTTCCCGCAGCTGTGGATCGGCGGCGAACTGATCGGTGGCTCTGACATCATCAGCGACATGTTCGAGAAGGGCGAACTCGAGCCCCTCGTGAAGGAAGCCGTCGGCAAGACGGCCTGAGGTTCAGGCGGGAGGCCAGCCTCCCGCATCCTTCCAGCGGTTCACCACCGAGCAGAACAGCTCGGCGGTCTTCTCGCAGTCATAGCCCGCGCGGTGCGCCTTGC
>JBILEG010000337.1:0-4256 GCA_044352225.1 Pseudomonadales bacterium
GAGTTGGCAATGCCCATGGCCATGTTGTGGTGGCCGTGGAAGCCCAGTTCGGTTCCCGGCTTGAGTTCGCTGCGCAGCATAGCGATACGCGCAGTGACGTCGGCCGGCAGCATGAAGCCCGCGGAATCCGTGCAGTAGATGCAGTTGGCGCCGTAGCTCTCCATGAGCTTCGCCTGCACCAGCAGCTCTTCGGGGGAAATCATGTGGGCCATCATCAGGAAGCCTACGGTATCCAGGCCCATCTGGGCACCCATGCCGATGTGCTGCTCGGAGACATCGGCCTCGGTGCAGTGGGTGGCAACGCGGATGGTGCCGATGCCGCAGTCACGCGCCATCTTCAGATGGTCCACCGTGCCGATACCGGGCAGCAACAGCGCCGAGACTTTCGCGTTCTTCACCACGCCGACGACAGCCTTCAGGTACTCCTCGTCGGAGTTGCAGGGGAAGCCGTAGTTGATGGAGCGGCCGCCAAGGCCGTCACCGTGCGTGACTTCGATCAGCGGCACGCCCGCCTCGTCGAGTGCGCGTCCGATGGAACGCATCTCGTCCAGCGAGATCTGGTGGCGCTTGGGGTGCATGCCATCTCGCAGGCACATGTCGTGAAGCGTGACGTTTCGGCCCTGGATGCTCATCTCGTTCTGTCCTCGTGCTCGTGTGATACCGATGCCCGTGTCGCTGTGACGGCAGAGGCCGTCAGAGCACCAGGCGCCCGGCGTCCATTTCTTCGGCGAACATCTCGGCGGTGCGCAGCGCGGCAGCCGTCATGATGTCGAGGTTGCCGGCGTAGCGCGGCAGGAAATCCCCGAGCCCCGCCACTTCCATCCACACCGTGATGCGCTTGCCGTCGAAGACGGGGCCGTTCTTCAGCGTGTAGCCCGGCACGTACTTCTGCACCTCTGCCACCATCTCGTGCACCGAGCGGGTGATCGCGGCCTGGTCGGGCTCTTCCTCGGTGAGGCAGTGGATGGTGTTGCGCATGATCAGCGGCGGTTCGGCGGGGTTGATGACGATGATCGCCTTGCCCTCGGCCGCACCGCCCACACGCTCAACGGCGCCTGCGGTGGTGCGGGTGAATTCATCGATGTTCTTGCGTGTGCCGGGCCCTACCGACTTCGAGGAGACGGTGGCAACGATCTCGCCATAGGCCACTTTCTGCACACGGCTCACGGCGTAGACCATCGGGATGGTCGCCTGCCCGCCGCAGGTCACCATGTTGACGTTCATCTCGCGCTTGCCGACATGATCCTTGAGGTTCACCGGCGGGACGCAGTAGGGCCCGATCGCCGCGGGCGTGAGATCGATCATCAGGGCGCCCTGCGCCGTGACCTTGGCCGAGTTGGCGGCGTGCACGTAGGCCGAAGTGGCGTCGAAGCAGATCTGCACGCCGTCTGCCTTCATGGTCGCGACGAGGCCGTCGACGCCCTCGGAGGTGGTCTTGAGCCCCATCTCGCGAGCACGGGCCAGACCGGGAGAATCCGGCTCCACACCCACCATCCACACGGGCTCGATCCACTCCGAGCGGCGCGCCTTCATCAGCAGGTCGGTGCCGATATTGCCCGGGCCGATGATGGCCGCCTTGATCTTCTTGCTCATCTGGGAAGTCCTCCGGTGCTCTCCTGTCGGGAGAGCGTCACTCTGGAACACGCAGGGCGCCCGCAGGCGCCCGGACTGCAGGCGGCGGCTCAGACGAAGGAGCAGCTCGCCTCGCCGAAACCCTCGACCACGCAGCGCATCACATCGCCCGCCTTCACAGGCTCGAGCGGCACCACTGATCCCGACAGGATGATGTCGCCTGCCTTGAACGGGATGTCGTAGCGCCCGAGCGTGTTGGCGAGCCAGGCTACCGCCGTGAGCGGGTTGCCCTGCACCGCGGCTCCCTTGCCTTCGCTCAACGGCTGCCCGTTCTTGAAGACCTTCACGTGCAGCGCAGGGAGGTCGAAGTCGTGCGGGTCGCGCTCGGCATTGCCCAGCACGAAGACGCCGCAGGAGGCGTTGTCTGCGACGGTGTCCTGGATGCGGATCTTCCAGTCGCGGATGCGCGAATCGACGATCTCGAAGCAGGGCATGATGCACTCGGTGGCCGCCAGCACATCAGCCTCGGTGATGTTCGGGCCGACCAGATCGCTTTTGAGGCGGAACGCGATCTCTGCCTCGGCACGCGGGGCGATCAGATTGCCCGCCACGGTGATGGCAGCGCCATTCGGGTAGTGCATGCGATCGGTGAGGAAGCCGAAATCGGGCTGGTGCACGCCGAGCATGTCCTGCACGGGCTTGGAGGTGACGCCGATCTTCTTGCCGATCACTTTCTCGCCGTCGGCAATGCGCCGTTCGAGGAAGCGCAGCGAGATGTGGTAGGCATCATCGATCGTGATGCCCGGCTCGCGGTCGGTGAGAGGTGCCAGCACGGTGCCCGCGCGCAGCGCGGCGTGGAGTTCGTCGCCAAGGCGGGCGATATCGTCTGCGTTCATGTGTTCACCAGGAAATCGTGGGTGGTGCGGTTGAACATCGCCTCGTGCTCCACCATCACCCAGTGGCCACAGTTGGAGACCAGCACGAGGCGGATGTCGGGGATGTTCTTCGCGAGCTTGAGAATGCCGGACTCGGGCATCATGCGCTCGTCCATGCCCCAGAAGCCCAGCACGGGCATCTTCAGTTCGTGCAGGCGCTCGGTGAGCTCGGGCACGCGCATGGTGGCCACCACGCGCGAATTCATGAGCTTCATGATCTCCATGCGCTCGGCGATGAGATGGTCGGTGGCGTACTGCGGGTCGTGCATCAGGCAGGTGGCGAAGAGATCTTTCATGACCTCCGGCGTCACGGCCTGCCCGGAGGAGAAAACCTGCCCGAGTTTCGCCATGCCGGGCATCCGGAAATACTCTTCCTTGGCGTTCAGGCCACCGGGCGCCATGAGGATGAGCTTCTCCGTCATCTCCGGGTTTTCGAGAGCGAACTGCAGCGCCACCGCGCCGCCAAGCGAGTTGCCCACAAGGGAGCAGCGGCTCACGCCCGCGTGATCCAGCGTCTGGCGGATGCACTGCGAGAAGAACTCGAGCGTGTAGTCGACGTCGTCGGGCTTGTCGGAGAAGCCGTAGCCGATGTGGTCGATCACGAGGCAGCGGAAGCCGCGCTCCACCAGATACGGATAGTTGCTTTTGAAGTTGCTGTGGGCGCTGGCGCCCGGGCCGCTGCCGTGGAGAAAGGCCACCACCGGGCCCTCGCCCACGTCGAGGTAATGCATCCGGTAGCCGTTGGGGCAATCTGCGAACTTGCCGGTGGGCAGTACTGACATGGCGGCTCTCCGGGGCGTGGGACTATCGGCGCGGACGGCGCGCCGCATTCTAGTGAGATCGCAAACCCGACGCTACTGAATGACCGCCGAGCCGAAGACCGTGGGGTCACCGAGCATGGGGCGGTGCGACGGCGGCTGGCGACCGCCGTGGTCCTGTATGCCGTACTCCTGTGCGAGTTCGGCACCGATCCAGACTCGCCCCGAGCGCTCCATCCGCTGCGGATCCTGCGCCAGCGCATGGATCACGTGGCCACTCAGCTGCGGGGTTTCCATGGTTTCCAGCAGGTGGGCATAGTGCTTCGCCAGTTCCGGATCCGAGAGCGCACGCTCGGTACGCTCGGTGCGCAGCAGGCCCATCCACAGCGAGACCGCAGCGATGCCGTGGGGCCGCAGTTCCACCGCCATGTCGTGGGCCATCTTGTCGACCGCGGCCTTGCCGGCACCGTAGGCCGGACCGTGCATGTAGCAATGCCCACCGAAGGAGGAGGTGTTCACGATGAGCCCGCTGCCCTGGGGCAGCATGAGCGGCACAGCATGCCAGCTCGCCACGTAGTGCGAGCGCATGCCGACATCGAGGATGCGCAGCATCGAGAGCGGTTTCTCCCAGAAACCGCCGGGCTGCACGAGTTCGTCGGGGATGGCGCAGGCGTTGTTCACCAGGAGGTCGAGCCGCCCCTGTTCGGCTTTCACTTGCGCGAAGAGCGCTGCAACCTGCGCGTCGTCTGCATGGTCGCAGGCAACGGCGATGCCTTGGCCACCGGCGGCACTCACCTCACGCGCCGTTGTGTGGATCGTCCCGGGCAGATCGGAGTCTCCATCGGCCTCACTCCTGCCACTCACGTACACCGTATAGCCGTGCGCACCGAGCGCGAGCGCAATGCCCCGCCCTGCACCCCGGCTCGCACCCGTCACCACTGCCACCGGCGCCTGTGAGGCCATCGGAATCGTCCTCGTGTGATCGAGCCCG